>JBBRIB010000168.1:0-6619 GCA_038221745.1 Verrucomicrobiales bacterium | reverse complement strand
GTCACGGTGAAGTAGAAGTCAGCGCTCCGCAAATGGTGGGATGCTGCCGGGCTGTCAGGAAAGGCGGGCGGCGAGGAGCTCGCGTTGGAAGATGAGTTCTTTGGGCAGGTGATCGTAGAGATCGATGAAAAACTCACCTTGGCTGACGAGCTCGGCTTTCCACTCGGAGCGGTTGAAGGCCATGACTTTGTCGAAGGATTCTTCGGTGAAATTTTCCAGACCTTCGATGTTGAAATCCTCGAACGCGGGTGTCCATCCGATCTGGGTTTCATGGCCGGCGGCGGAGCCACCACAACGTTTCACGACCCATTCAAGGACGCGCATGTTTTCCCCGAAGCCGGGCCAGAGCCATGTGCCGTTTTCATCCTTGCGGAACCAGTTCACGTGGAAAAAGCGGGGCAGATTGGTGAGGTGACGGCGCATCTCCAACCAGTGGGAAAAGTAGGAACCCATGTTGTAGCCGCAGAAAGGAAGCATGGCCATGGGATCGCGCCTCACCTTGCCGATCTGGCCGGCGGCGGCGGCGGTCATTTCGGAACCCATGGTGGCTCCGAGATAGACGCCGTGGCCCCAGTTGAACGCTTGGAAAACCAAGGGCATGGTGGTGGCTCGGCGACCACCGAAGACGATGCCATCAACGGGCACGCCGTCGGGGTTCTGCCAGTTTTCATCGACGGACGGGCACTGCGAAGCGGGCGCGGTGAAGCGGGCGTTGGCATGGGCGCAAACCCGGCCACAGCCGGGCGACCAGTCAAGACCTGTCCAATCGATGGCGTGGGCAGGCGGCTCGCCATCCATGCCTTCCCACCAGATATCGCCATCATCGGTCAGGCCGACGTTGGTGAAGATGCAATTTTCCTTGATGGACTCCATGGCCCGCGGATTGGTGGAGTAGGCGGTGCCGGGAGCCACACCGAAGTAGCCGGTCTCCGGATTGATGGCGTGGAGCTTGCCGTCTTCATGCGGCCAGAGCCATGCGATGTCATCGCCGACGATGGTGGTCTTCCAACCCGCTTCCTGATAGGCGGGCGGCGGGATGAGCATGGCGAGATTGGTCTTGCCGCAGGCGGAAGGGAAAGCGGCGGTGATGTAGGTTTTCTCACCCGCAGGATTTTCCAAGCCGAGGATGAGCATGTGCTCAGCCATCCACTGGTGTTCGCGGGCGATGTTTGAGGCAATTCTCAAGGCGAGGCATTTTTTCCCCAACAGGGCATTCCCGCCATAGCCGGAGCCGTAGGACATGATCTCGCGGGTATCGGGAAAATGGACGATGTATTTGTCATCATTGCAGGGCCACGAGCTGTCTGCCTGGCCAGGCTCCAGGGGTGCGCCGACGGAATGGAGGCAGGGAATGAAATTGCCGTGGCCATCGCGCTTTTTAGCGGTCGCGCCGGATGCTTCGTCTTCGAGGCGCTTGAGAACATGGGTGCCCATGTGACACATGATCTTCATGTTGACGACGACGTAGGGGCTGTCTGAAATTTCCACCCCGATTTTAGCGAGCGGTGAATCCAACGGACCCATGCAGAACGGGACCACATACATCGTGCGTCCCTTCATGGAGCCGGAGAATTTCTCGTTTAGCTTGATGCGCATTTCCGCTGGATCATACCAATGGTTGGTGGGGCCTGCTTCATCGCGGCGCTTCGAGCAGATGTAGGTGCGCTCCTCGACGCGGGCCACATCCGAGGGAGTGGAACGGGCGAGGAAAGAATTCGGGCGCTTGGCGGGATTGAGGCGGGTGAAGGTGCCTTTCTCAACCATCATCGTGGTGAGGCGATCCCACTCGGCTTGTGAGCCATCACACCATTCGACGGCATCGGGTTGGCAGAGGGCGATCATTTCATCGACCCACTTTTGCAGGGCGGTGTGGGAGGTTTGATAAGTGCTTTTCATGGCGACTGAATTCATAGTGAGGCGCAACGGACTTGTCGAGCAACTGCAAGAAATGCGCAGGAATTGAGAGTCACAGGGCAATGCATTCGCGATGATGGGTGGATAGCAAAACGCATTCCAGGCGGGCGCGGGGATAGAGTCCGGCCAACACGTTGCGGTAGGCCGCCATTTGCGCTGCGTGGCGCTGCGCGAGATCCACCATGGTGCTTGTGGCGTCTGTTTTGAAATCGATGATTTCAACGCGGTTCACCCCGCCGGACTCATCGCGGTGGAGGTGAAGGCGGTCGATCACTCCACGCAGGATTTCCCCATCGAGCATGGCCTCGATGGGTTGCTCCATGAAGAGATCGATCCGGCGGCCCTTTCTCTCGAAAATCGCGCGCAGTGACGCGGAGTCGAGCACTTCGCTGACAAATTTCCCTGCCTCGTTCGGGGGCAAGGAAGGTGCCGCTTCATCCAGCCAGCGGATGCCTTCAAGCACCGCATGGACTTGAATGCCGAAACTCTTTCCGCTGGATGATCGCACCGGTAGATCCGCTTTTTTTCCGGCCGTGGCGGTGGTTCGGGAAAAACGAGGGACTGCGGCGGGGAGGCGGGGGAGATCGATTTTACCGGATTTCTCAGCCAGCAGGGGCAGCTCGGTAATCCAGTCAGAATTTCCTGATTGATAGACCACTCCCGGTTCACCATTCGAGTTCACGGCCCCCGCAAGCCAATTTGCGAGTGAAGGATTGCCCGCGTCCTGCGAGGCAGGCGGTGGCTCTAACAAAACGTAGAGGCCGCGCTTGGCCCGGGTGAGCGCAACGTAGAGCATGCAGAGGGATTCGTAGGTCTGGCCCAGGCCCCATTTGCGCTCGGCTTCGCGCATTTCCGGGATCAATTCACGCGCCCACTTCGGCGGCGGCGCGGTGATCCAGCCGGCGCCCTCCGCCACGTCGAAATGCCTCGCCGATGGAATTTTATCATTGGGCACATCCGGTAAAACCACGACATCGAATCCCAGCCCTTTGGATTTATGAATCGTCATCACCTGCACCGCGGCCACTCCCGGGCTTTGGGAAATGGTCAAGCGCTCGATCCAATCCGCCGCCTCTTGCACGCTCAGGACTCCTTGCGCATCCAAGCTGGCCAATGCCATCAGCAAATCCCCCGCCCGCCGCCTGCCGAATTCCGACCACTCTTGCCAACAAAGCTCGACCACGCCCTCAATCATGCCCGCGAAACCGATGGCCGACGCCTCTCCCAGCAAGCCTTCCCAAATGCTCGCTGTAACCTCGCCGAACCTCGCCCGCAACTTGCTGGCCAGCGGCGACATTTCCACCACCTCCCAGGCAAACGCATTCGCCGGATCCGCCAGCCATTTGAGCAAATGGCTCAGCGCGATGCCCACCGGATGATCTCTCGCAGGCTGCCGCTGGCCCTCTTCGATCACGTCGAAGCCCCGCGCCCTGAGATCGTCTGCGATCTCGCGGACCTTTTCATTGTTCCGCACCAGCACCCCACAAGTGATCTCGCGTTTGCCCACGCCGAGTTCTGCCAACAATCCACCCAGCCGCTCCAGACGTTCTTCCCATTTTCCCTCCACCACCTCCACCCGCGCCTCGCCACGCTTGGTGGGTTCTTGCAAGGGTTTTGCGGAAAAGTGATCTTGCCAATGCCAGTCCGAGGCCGCCTCGCCGAAAAGCTCACGTAGCCACGGACCACCGCCGCACACCCCGTTAACCAGCGCCAGCACCTCCGGGCAAGAGCGCCATGACTCCGCGAGCGACTCGATTTCCAGCCCGCCTCCTCGATAGCGCGCCATCACATCATCAAAGAGCGACACCTCGCCACCCCGCCACGCGTAGATCGCCTGCTTGCGATCTCCCACGATAAAGACCGAGCCTTCACCCTCGCCCGCCGCTTCATCGATCAAAGGCACCAGCCCGCGCCAATCCGCGCCGCTGGTATCTTGAAATTCATCTAACAACCAGTGGTCGTATCGCGCATCCAGCCGGAAATCCACCGCCTCCCGCCGCAGCCGCGCGTCCTCGCTTTTCACCCATTGACCCATCAGCTCCTTGAGATCGTCAAAACCCAACAAACCCTTGCGCCGCAAATCCCGCTCGCATAGCGCATCATACACCGCCACCACCTCGCGCACCGCACGCGTCCGGGCCAGCGCGGCGGCCATCTCGCAGCGGGCCGCGAGCATCACCACATCCCTCAACGCATCGGCCGCAGGGCCGGCGATGATGAACTCTTTGTAAAATTTCACCCGCAGCGGGCCATCTATCAGGGCACCATTTAAAATACTTTCCAACAAACCACCCGCTTTTCCCAAACTACCGCTCCCGATGCGATGCTCCTCCAACGTGACCAACACCTTGCCTAGGGCATCGTGCTGCCGCTTGTCGGTGTAATCGAGACCCACCAGCCCACGCCGCGCTTTTTCCAACAACCCTATCTTTTGTTTTTCCCACCCGGCCACTTCCACACCCGCCAGCCAGCCAGGCCCCCATTCCCAATCGCGCTTCCCCCGGTAGCGGCCCTGCCATGCTTTGACGAATTGGCGCAAACTCTCCAACACCCCCTGCCCTTCCTTACCCATCGTCGCCCGCCGGAAGGCGTGGAGAAATTCCTCGCCGTTCTCACCCTCCAGCGCATCGCCCAGGATTCCCGCGAGAATCTCATCCGCCGCCGCCTCGGCCCGCGGCCCTTCCAACAAATCAAACTTCCCGCCCGTCAGCCCCAGCTCGTATTGGAAACCGCGCACCACCCTTGAGAAAAAACCATCCATCGTTCCCAGCGTGAATCGCGGCAAGGCCCTCACCACTTTTTCCAAAGCCACCTCGAAGTCCGCATCCACCTGCCCAAGCTCCCGCCGCAAACCAGCCGCCACCGCCTCGTCACTTGCCGCTTGTGCCAATTTAGTCAGCACGGAATCCGCAAACTCGCCCGCCGCCTTGCGTGTGAACGTGAGCGCCACGATTTTCTCCGGCTCCACGCCACCCGCCACCAGGCCGATCACCCGGTTCCCCAATTGGAAGGTTTTCCCGGATCCAGCCGAAGCAAGAATAAGCAGATTCTTCGCCAGAATGTTCATTGCCCCGCCAGCTTGGGCGCTTCCATCCCTTTCGAAAACTGAGAAATTGAGAAAAAACACCGCCAATTTGATTTCCTGAAAATTCCCGTGATTTCCCGGTTGACACCTGTAAACCCGCTCACTAGTTTCCCCACCCCTTCGCCCGCACCTCGTGGTTCGAAGCACTTTCCATCTAAAGCACATGAAGACGTTTTCCGCCAAGCCTCACGAAGTAGAGCGCAAGTGGTTTGTGATCGACGCCAAGGGCAAGATCCTCGGCCAAGTCGCTGTGGAGGCTGCACGCCTCCTTCGCGGCAAGCACAAGCCTATTTTCACCTCCCATGTTGACACCGGTGACTTCGTCATCGTCATCAATGCGGACCAAGTTGTCCTGACCGGCACCAAGGAAACGTCGAAAATTTACACCCGTTTCTCCGGCTACGTCGGTGGCCAGAAGGTCGAGACCCCGCGCATCGTTCGCGAGCGTCGTCCCGTGCTTCTTGTCGAGCGCGCCGTCTGGGGCATGCTTCCCAAGACCCGCCTCGGTCGCAGCCAATTCGGCAAACTCAACGTCTATGCCGGTGAGACCCACCCGCACGAAGCCCAGCAGCCCGCCGCGCACGCCGTCCGCTAACTCCTCCTGTAATCCCACTCATTTCCAAATGTCCGCCACCACTACACAAAGCGCCACTGGCCGCCGCAAAACCGCAGTTGCCCGCGTCTGGATGACCGAAGGCACCGGCCAAATCGTCATCAACTCACGTAGCTTCGAAGAATATCTTCCGACTCTTGAGCTCCAGAACGCAGTGCTCGCGCCCTTCATGGCCTTGTCGCTTTCGAACAAGTTTGATCTCAACGTCGTCGTCAAAGGCGGCGGCAAGCAAGCCCAGGCGATCGCCATCCGCCATGCGATTTCCCGCTCCCTCACCCTGGTGGACCCTGAGAACCGCAAGGTGATCAAGCCCCTCGGCTACCTCACCCGTGATCCACGGATGAAAGAGCGCAAAAAGCCAGGTCAGCCCGGTGCCCGCGCCCGCTTCCAGTTCTCCAAGCGCTGATCCGCGATTGGGAAACTCCCGATTTCAAAAAACCGCATCCTCACCGGATGCGGTTTTTTTGTGTCTCCGTTGTAGTAGTGCTGTAGCGGCGTGTCTGTGACCGTCGTTGCCGATGAATTGCCTATTCTCCGCCGAAGAGCTTCGCGCCCCTCATTCACACGACACTCATAGAGATGCCGCTACAAGCGATCCATTAGCAAAGTCCTGTAGCGGCGTGTCTGTGACCGTCGCAGCCAATGAATTGCCGAAGAGCTTCGCGCCACGCATTCACACGACACTCTTAGACATGCCGCTACAAGCTTTTCAATGGCAAAGCACTGTAGCGGCGTGTATGTGACCGTCGCTGCCGATGAAATGCCAAAGAGCTTCGCACCACGAATTCACACGACACTCATAGAGATGCCGCTACTAGCTATCCTTTGGCAAAGCACTGTAGCGGCGTGTCTGTGACCGTCGTTGCCAATGAGCTGCCAAAGAGCTCCGCGCACCTCATTCACACGACACTCATAGAGATGGCTCTGCAAGCCATCCATTGGGAAAGCAGTGTAGCGGCGTGTCTGTGACAGTCGGTGCGCCTTAGCAGACAAAGAGCTTCGGGCCA
>JBBRIB010000167.1:0-6626 GCA_038221745.1 Verrucomicrobiales bacterium | reverse complement strand
AAACTCGAAACCACCTTCCAAACTCCGCCCACAACCAATGAAAATTGCCAAAAACACATTTACCAACGAAGAAGTCGTCCTTGATTTCCATGAATACGAATCCTGCACTTTCACCAACTGCCGCTTCGTGGTGCTTGGCTATGGCCCTTTCGCCCTCAACCAATGCGAAGTAACCAATTGCGAGTTCACCTTCGCAGGTCCTGCCGCCAGCACCATTCAGACAATGTCCACGATTTACCATAACATCGGTGAGCAAGGCAAACAACTCATCGAAGGCACCTTCGATCAAATCCGCAACGCGGGTGGCAACGCGCCTGCCTAATACAACTCCTTTCTCAACGGAGCGCTGGCTTCACACACCAGGATTTTCAAGCAGGGGCGAAACACGTTCACCCCTGCCCAAGGTGCGTCTATGATATAAGCGAATGTGCGCCTCACTGACCGCTCATGAACATCGGCGGACATGTATTGCCGCCCCTTTTTTACCCACCGCTTTTACTTACCCTTGAGATATACTATAAATCTCCTCGTTCATCTTTCTCCAGCTGGATCCGGTCTGCTAGGTTGCGGGCTTTGACACTATTTCGCTTCGCCCAGCGCTCCACCGCCATCTGACGTTTTTCCGAGCGCTTCCTCAACGCGGCGATTTCATTCTCCAGGTTCAGGAAATTTTCGTATCGCCCGAGGTCTAACACCCCTGCATCCACCGCAGCACGAATGGCACATCCTTTATCTTTCCGATGGCCGCAATTCGCAAACTTGCACTCTTCTGATAGCGCCGCCACATCAGCAAAACTGTCACGTAAAGTCACCTCATCCGTCCACATTTGGATTTCACGCATCCCCGGATTGTCGATCAACATCCCCGTTCCCGGCAGTGGCACAAGCTCGCGCGAAGTCGTGGTATGGCGGCCCTTGCCCGTCGTCTCATTCACCTCGCTGGTCCATTGCCACTCTTCCCCATAAAGCTGATTCACCAACGTCGATTTTCCTACCCCGCTGGAGCCGACGACACACATCGTGATTCCCTTCTTCAGATACTTCTTTAAAACTTTAAGCCCATCCCCATTCAGCGCACTGGTCACATGCACCGTCGCACCATCCCATAACGCGGCGATTTCTGCCGCAGCCTTCTGGCTTTGCTCTTTCGGAAAAAGATCCGCCTTGTTTACCAGGACAACTGCCTTCGCACCACTCCTTCCGATGAGCATGAAGTAGCGTTCCATCCGCCGGATGTTGAAATCGGCACCCGCGTCCGTGACCACCGCCACATAATCAATATTCGCACCGATCACCTGGGCCTGTGAGCTGTTCCCCGGCATCTTCCGCGAAAAACAAGTCCGCCGTGGCAAGCACGCGCGGATCACCGAAGGCTGGTTTTCATCGCCCGGCTCCACCATTACCCAATCTCCCACCGCAGGCAGATCCGCATCGCAAGCCGCTTCATGCCACACCCGCCCGCACAAGATCACATCGATTTCATCCCCACCTTTGAGAAACGCGCCGTAGTTGATCACGGTTTCCCGAATCAAACGTGCAGGCACCCAGCCCTTCCCGCGATATGCGGCCATGGCGGCTTCCAACCCATCATTCCATCCGAGTTCCTTCAATGTCATCCGCCGCAAATCTAGCTCCTGTCTCGCCAATGTCGATTCCCGTGTTAGCCGCCGTTCCTCCCAGGCCGCGTTAAGGACTCTAGATCCATTCTCAACCCACTCTTTCACCCCCCGATACTCGTTCACCAAACTTTGATGCGGCCGCATCAAAGTTTGGTGAACTTGTGGGTGACAATTCTTCGTTTTTTTCCAGGATTCTTGGCGAGAAAGCCACTTTGGTCACAATTTTTCAAGATAACTGCCCTGGTAAAGAGGCCCTGCGCGGTTTCCGCTTCCCGTCGCAATTGCGAAACGCTAGAAACCGGCAGTGGACGCTACCATTCAGGAACGACTTGACGAATTCATCCGCCGCAAGGGCCTTCGCCGGACCGGGCAACGTGAAACCATCGTCAAGGCCGCGTTCTCCAAAGACGAACATTTCACAGCTGATGAACTCTTTGATCGCGCCAGAAAGCTCGATTCCGAAACCTCACGCGCCACAGTTTACCGCACACTTGGTCTGTTGGTCGAAGCAGACCTGCTCCGTGAAATCGATCTCGGTGATAATCAAACCACCTACGACCCCAACTTCCTCGACAAACCCTCGCACAATCACCTCGTGTGTATCGACTGCGGGCGGGTCGTCGAGTTCGAAGATTCCCATCTTGATCTTCTCAACGATTGCATCACCCGACGGCTCGGCTATAAACCTGTCAGACAATCGATCAAGATCGAGGCAAACTGCGAGCAACTCCGCCTCAAAGGCCGCTGTCCAAACCTCATCGCTACCCGCCTTACTGGCAAGCGATTACGGAAAAAGCGTTAGGACGACTCATTGAGTTTCACCGCCTGTGAATGACCGGACCCTGGACGCCCAGAATCCCGTGAGTATTGATAGAGGCTTCAAGGAACGGCCTTCGAAAGAAAGTTTTCCATACCGAGCCGGCGATCTCTCCGGTGAAAGCACTCACATATGGTTGAGTCGCACTCATCAAGGATTTATACATGGCAAACGGTAAGGCATGGTGCGCTTCGAGTCCCGGATTTCCTCGGATCTTGGATTATTTTGCACTCGCTTTCAATTCATCAACGGTCCATGGCACATACTTGCGGTTTTCCACGGCGGGCCGTTGAGCTTTGACCTCCTCGGGACTAATGGGTTTCTCTTTCAGCCCACCAAATGAAAAGCGGACGAAAGAGATGATTTTCGCAAGTTCGTCATCTTTCATGTGACTGTGGCCCGGCATGACACCGTTGAATTTCAGTCCATTGACTTCGATGGGGCCGGCAAGACCACCAAGTACGAGCCGGAGCGTGGAGGCGCGGTCACCTTTAAGCCATTCCGAGCCAGCGATGGGTGGAAATGTGTTAGCCACGCCCCGGCCATCGGCTTGGTGGCACTCGATGCAGGATTTCATGTAGAGATCGCTGCCCGCGACGAACCTTGGTGGAGTCTCGATGGGGGTTCGATCAATTTCTGGAGGTGCGGCAAGGATGCGCTCGATGTGAACTCTCAATCCGGCAGGCGCGGACGAGGAAAAGCTGACAAGCGCCAGGCATGCCGGGCCAGCAGCAGCAGCAGTGCGGCCGACGTGAGAACATATAGCTTTTCACGAGGATTGGTGGCTTGCTCAAGCAGCGAGGGCAATGCGGCGAGGACAGCGGGGTCTGCCGCGCTCAGCGCGAGCATGGCATGCCTGCGGATCAGTGGCTGGGATGAAGCGAGAGCAGTTGTTAGAATTCGGTGAACCTCGCTTCCCGCGGGTGCGCCGATTTCCTTTAACACCCAGATCGCGTGCACCGCCGCCAGTGGAGAATTATCGTTAGATATCAACTCCCCAAGGGCAGAAACTGCGGACGATCCCCCTTGCTCCACGAGCAGGCGCTGGGCATGGAGCCGGATGAGCTGGGAAGGAGAGGATAACGTTACGACGAGCGAGGCTGTGTCTGATGGCGTGATTCCCATCTGTTTCCGTAGCGGAGAATCCTTGGGAACGACGCGCCAGATGCGGCCATGTTTATCATTGTTCAGGGAGAGGCTTGCCGCAACCTTGATTGCCGCACCATCACTAACTCTAAAACCACATTGGACACCGCGTTCCGTCGCGATACCTTTTAAAAAAGTGAAGAAGAAATTGCCTAACACGGAAGTTACGGAGGATGTCCATGTCTTTGGGGCGGAGACGCGCTATTTGCTGCCGCCGTTTGTGAAAAATTCGTTGAAGTGCCTGTCTGGGAAATCCTGGAACTTCGCCTGGGTGCGCTATGAGGAATCCCGTGAAAGAGTGCCGATTTTCACCGCTACCTCGCCCGTTTCAGGAGCTTACGATGCGGCGCCGTTGAAGGCCGCCATCGAAGGGCTGCATGCCGAGGCATCCGGCGTGCATGCGGCATCCGCATTGAATCATTGGTCGGAACTGGTGCATCAGTATGTCCTGCGCTTCGCCCAGCCACACCAGCAAGACGAGCGGCTATGGCGGCTGTGGCAACGGGTGGATGCGGAGCTCGGAAAGCGGTGGACACTTGCGGATTTCGCGGGGATCGCCTGCATGAGCGAGGAACACCTGCGCCGCCTGTGTCTTAAAGAACTCGGCCGCAGCCCGATGCGGCACCTGACGTTTCTCCGGCTGCAAAGGGCGCGGCATTTGCTTGCGGTGACCGATGATAAAGTAGAGGTGATCTCGCGTGCCGTGGGATTTGAAAGTGTGTTTAATTTTTCCAACACCTTCAATCAATGGATCGGTTGGCGGCCTTCCGAGTTCCGCCAAGGCAAAAGGAATTCATCAGGCACGAAGTGAGGCCCATGGCTCTTCGGTGCTCACATCCACCATGAAGGGTCCGGCTTGCGAGCCGGGTGATAGGATGGCAAGGATCACCGCATCTCTATCAGAAATATTGAAAGTCGCGTGGATGACACCCGCGTTCATGTGAGCCAGCTCACCCGCTTTGAGAATCCGCTTTTCCTCACCCACCCATTGCTCCACCTCGCCTTCGAGGATATAGATGGCTTCTTCAAGCTCGGGGTGGTGGTGGAATCCATGGCCCTCACCCGCAGGCAGGACGGCGCGGCAGATTTGCAGGTCCTTGGCATTGGTGATTTCCGGGCGGCACATCCAGTAGTTGGTGCGGCCTTTGAAGTCTTCCTTGATGGCTTCGGTTTCGGTGATGAACGGTGTTTTCATAAATGAGGTGGCGGCCACGCGTTCGGTGAGGAGGGCGGCGGCTTGGGAGAGGAGCGTTTCCAACGGCAAGCCGGTTTCAGAAAGGGCGTGGATCTGTTGGAAAATCCCACTTCCGCGCACGGCATCATCGGCTTGGCCACAGTAGGCGATGGCGGGTTTGCCAAGCTGCCGCGCCATGCGGGCGAGCGCAACAGGACCTTTGCCGGAAAGGCTTTGATGATCGAGTGAACCTTCACCCGTAAGCACGTGATCAGCGGTGGCGATGCGTTTGTTAAGATCAAGTAAATCAGCTAACAGATCAAAGCCGGAAACCATTTTAGCGCCGGTGAAGTGCAACAACCCGAAACCAAGGCCGCCCGCAGCTCCCGCACCCGGAGTGTCAGCGGCCTTTTGCCCATGGCTGATGGAGACAAGATGGCAAAGCGCCTCCTCTAACAAAATTTGATCTTCTGGAGTGGCACCCTTTTGTTTGGAAAAAACAGCGGTGGCTCCATCCGAACCGAGTAGGGGGTTTTCCACATCGCAGGCAGCGATGATTTCCGGGAGTGGCAAGCGGTATGATGAGTCCACGGATCTGATACCGGAAAATTTGTTAGGAACTGGATCGATCTCCAATCCGTTATCTGTTAGGAATCTCATCCCGAGTGCCGCCGCCATGCCGCACCCTGCATCGTTGGTGGCGCTGCCACCGAGGCCGAGGATGATGCGGGTTACCCCATGGGTCTGAATCGCGTGGGCCATTTGCATACCGACTCCGCGAGTGGATGCAAGGAGTGGATTTCGATCAGCAGGCTCGATTCGCCAGATGCCGGCTGTTTCCGCCATTTCCAAAATAGCGGTGAGTCCTTGCGGCGTTTCCGCTAACAGATAGCGGCTCCCGATTTCGCGACCCGAGGCATCCACTGCGGGGCAATGAATCCAGCTTCCATTTAAAATCGCAGCGAGAGTTTCCATGAAGCCCTCGCCGCCATCCGCGATCGGGCAGAGGTCGATTTCCGCATCGGGGAAAATTCGGCGCACGCCGGCTGCCATCGCTTCGGCAGCCTGGAGCGCGGTGAGCGAGCCTTTGAATTTATCCGGAGCGATGAGAAAGCGGTGGGGCATATTGGGGAGGCTAGCGTGGATTTCTGGAAACGGAAATGCTGGAAATGGCATTGAGACCCACTTCTGCTTGCTTCAAGTCCAACTCGTTACAGGCCCAAGTTCTGCAAGAACCACACGGACGCAAGGAGTCAAACGCAAAATGAATGCAACAGTAATAATTTTGTATTGAAAACCTGTCGGATGAGTTCATGCTCCGGGCCTCGCGACCTTCTCCTTCTTTGGCAAATAACGAACTTACTACTCACGCCCTATGCTTCCTGTCACCGTCCTCTCCGGCTTCCTAGGAGCTGGGAAAACCACCCTCCTGAATCACATCCTGAAAAACCGGGATGGCCTCAAGGTCGCCGTCATCGTCAACGACATGAGCGAGGTGAACGTCGATGCCGAAACCCTCCGCCGAGGCGATGCCGCGCTGTCCCACACCGAGGAGAAGATGGTGGAAATGACCAACGGCTGCATCTGCTGCACGCTGCGAGAGGATCTCATGATCGAGGTTTCCCGACTCGCCAAGGAAGGCCGCTTCGATGCGCTTTTGATCGAATCCACCGGCGTTTCCGAGCCGATGCCCGTGGCGGAAACCTTTACCTTCGAGGATGAGGAAGGCTTTTCGCTCTCATCGATTGCCCGGATTGACTGCATGGTCACGCTTGTCGATGCACCGAATTTCCTTCGTGATTATTGCAGCCCGGAGCGCTTGAAAGATCGTAAACAGGAGATGGGGCCGGAAGACGAGCGCAGCATCGTC
>JBBRIB010000166.1:0-6640 GCA_038221745.1 Verrucomicrobiales bacterium | reverse complement strand
CACCTCCTTCGAGACTGAAAAAGGCCTGCTGCGCGCGGTGGATCATGTTTCTTTCACCGTGCCCGAAGGGAAAACCGTGGGCATCGTGGGTGAGTCCGGCTGCGGTAAAAGTGTCACCGCCATGTCCATCGTCCGCTTGTTACCCCAGCCATCGGGAAAAATCCTGGGAGGGCATATCCACTTCAGAGGGCGGGATCTGGTGAGCTGCTCGGATGAGGAAATGCGAAGAGTCCGAGGCGGACAAATCGGGGTTATTTTCCAAGAGCCGATGGCGGCGCTCAACCCCGTCCACCGGATTGGAAAGCAGGTGTCCGAGGTTTTCCGGGTGCACAAAAAAATCTCCCAACGGGATGCATGGGATGCCGCCACGGAGATGCTGGCCGCCGTGCGCATCCCCGCTCCAGAGAAGCGGATGATGGACTATCCGCATCATCTATCAGGCGGCATGCGCCAGCGCGTGGTCATCGCTCTGGCCTTGGCTTGCAAGCCCTCGCTGCTCATCGCGGATGAACCGACGACCGCGCTGGACGTGACCGTGCAGGCCCAGATTCTAGATCTCCTCAAACGCTTCCAAGCCGACATGGGAATGTCCACCGTGCTCATCACCCATGATCTTGGCGTGATCGCAGAGACTTGTGATGAAGTCATCGTCATGTATGCCGGGCGTGTGGTGGAAAAGGCGACTGCCTGCGAGTTGTTTGCGAATCCCCTGCATGCCTACACCCAAGGTCTTTTGCGCTCCATTCCGAAGATGGATACGCCTTCGAAATCTGTTTTATATACCATTCCCGGGATGGTTGCCTCCCTGGCGGATTATTCGCACGGTTGCCGCTTCTGCCAGCGCATGGGGCGCACCACCCCGGTCACCCGCGAGCGGCCGAAATTTGCCGAAGTCTCCCCGGGCCACTGGGTGGAGACCTGCCCTGAATGTTATGGAAAATAAAGTGATGAACCTTCTTAGCTGCAAAGATCTGTGCGTCCACTTCCCTGTGAGGGGAGGGGTGTTGCTTCGCCAGACCGGCGCGGTGCGTGCGGTGGACGGGGTTTCGTTGGAAATTCATCCGGGCGAGACGCTCGGGCTCGTCGGTGAATCCGGCTGCGGGAAATCGACACTTGGCAAGGCTCTGGTGCGCTTGTTGCAGCCCACTTCGGGCACTATTACATTCAAAGGGGCCGATATCAGCCGCATGAGCCAGGGCAAGTTGCAGCCGCTGCGCCGGGATATACAAATGATTTTCCAAGATCCCGCAGAATCATTAGACCCGCGAATGAGTGTGCGTTCGATCATTGAAGAGCCCTACATCATTCATGGCTTGGGAAGCAAAGCGGAACGGACCCGCTGGGTGAACGAAATGTTGGAACGAGTGGGGCTTCCCGTTTCCGCCGCAGAGAGATATTCGTTCGAGTTTTCCGGTGGCCAGCGGCAACGCATCGGCATCGCCCGTGCGCTGGCCCTCAAGCCCAAGCTCATCATCTGCGATGAGCCGGTATCCGCCCTTGATGTTTCGGTCCAATCCCAGATTCTCAATCTACTTGTGGAGTTACAGAAAGACTTTGGTATCTCTTATCTGTTTATCGCCCATGATCTCTCGGTAGTAAAGCACGTGAGCGACCGGGTGGCGGTGATGTATTTGGGAAAAATAGTCGAGCTGGCTCCTTCCGAGGTTATCTATCGGGATCCCCGGCATGCCTATACCAAGGCGTTGCTTTCTGCGATCCCATCGACCGACCCCAGCCAGCGGCCGGAGCGGATTTTGCTCGAAGGAGATGTGCCATCTCCGCTCGATCCGCCGCCGGGCAGTGCCTTCGGCCATCGCATGGGGCATCCGCTTTATCAGGAAACCGTGGGTGAGGATCTTTCGCTCAAGTCCCTTGCCCAAGACCACTGGGTGGCAGCGGATCCCTGCTGTATTTCTGCTGCAGATTGGAAGAAGCTGCGGCCTAAGAAGGTGTGCCTCAAATAAGAGCCCATACCCATGTCAGTGCTTAAAGTGGCGGTGGCCCGTAAAGACCATGGCCATTCCTGCCGCATCTGCGGCATCGATCACTTCCGCATCGCGCATCGAGCCGCCGGGCTGGATGCAGGCGGTGGCACCTGCGTCAATCGCGGATTGCAAGCCATCGGCAAACGGGAACATCGCGTCCGAGGCGACGATGCTGCCTGCAAGATCAAGTCCGGCTTCTTGCGCTTTCCAGATTGCGATGCGGGAGGAATCCACCCGGCTCATCTGACCGGCACCGATGCCGAGCGTGCGATCCGCGCTGGAGTAAACGATGGCGTTTGATTTGATGTGTTTCACAATCCGCCAGCCGAAGCGCATTGAGCGCATTTCCTGCTCGGTAGGCGGGCGCTTGGTGACGACCTTGGATTCAAGATTATCGAGGCCGAGGGCGGTATGATCCCGGTCCATCACCATGATACCGCCGGGGCATGAGCGGATGACGGAGGATCTCTTTTCCGAGATATAGGCATCGTTCATTTTCATCAGGCGGAGGTTTTTCTTCTTTTGTAGCAGGGCGCGAGCATCGGATTCAAATTCCGGGGCGATGATCACATCGGTGAAAATCTCCGAGATCACGCGGGCCAGCTCCAGAGTGAGCGGGCGGTTGCAGACGATCACCCCGCCGAAGGGGGCTTGGCGGTCTGTCTCGAATGCCTTTTGCCAAGCCACGCGCAAGTCCTCATCATCCTGGCCTACGCCGCAGGGATTGGTGTGCTTGAGGATGGCGACCGTTGGTCTCACAAAATCGAGAATCAGGTCCGCCGCCGCTTCAATATCGAGGATATTGGTATAACTGAGTTCTTTCCCTTGGACCTGGGTGAAATACTTTTTGAAGTCCCCGTAAAGCGAACATTTCTGATGAGGATTGTCCCCATAACGGAGTTCCTGTTCGAGTGGCAGACTGAGCGTGAAATTGCATCCCGTGCCCGTGCGGCATTGGCCGAGGAAATCGGTGATCGCCGCATCATATTGCGAGGTGCGGAGGAAAACCTTTACCGCGAGCTGCTCACGGAAGCCCTTGGTGGTGTTTCCGCCGTTTTCCTTCATCTCCTCGATCACTCTCGGGTAGTCCCTAGGATCGACAATGACGGTGACGCTGACGTGATTTTTCGCCGCGCTGCGCAGCATGGAAGGTCCGCCGATATCGATTTTTTCAATGGCATCCTCAAACGTGACATCAGGATTGGCCACGGTTTCCTCAAACGGATAGAGGTTCACCACGACGAGATCGATGGCTGGGATGTCATTCGCTTTTGCCTGCGCCACGTGCTCCTTATCATCGCGGCGATGAAGGAGGCCACCGTGGACTTTCGGGTGGAGCGTCTTGAGGCGGCCATCAAAAAGCTCGGGAGCGCCGGTGAATTCCGAAACATCGATGACGGGCAAGCCCGCCTCGCGCAGCGCCTTGGAAGTGCCGCCGGTGGAAAGAAGCTCCACGCCCAGGTCGTGAAGTTCTTTGGCGAAAGCGGCGAGTCCGGTTTTATCGGAAACTGAAAGAAGCGCGCGGGTGATTGGCATAAGAGTGGTCTTGCTCGGAGATCGTAGCGCCAGGCACCCGAGTGGCGGCCAGCGGGCATTCCCGTAACGAACCCACCGCCGCCCGGCAAGCGCAATACCGCCGCAATCGGCGGTGGCAAAATGAACCGCTCGCTTTGGTCCGCGAAAAACTCATCCATTCCGGAAAAATTCTGCTGCGTTTTTGGGAGTAGATCGGCATGCTTTCCGCGATGCTTCGTTTGTTTGCCGTTTTTCTCTGCCTCACGCTGCTGTGCTCCTGCCAAAAGGAATCGCAAGTGGACAAGGCCACCCGCGAGGGCATCCTGCTCGTCGGGAACTCCAATGAGCCGAAGGGCCTCGATCCCCATATCGTGTCCGGCGTGTTGGAGAGCAATATTCTGCGGGCATTGTTCGAGGGGCTTATCGGCAATGATCCGCAAAGCGACACTGCCACCCCGTCTGGCGCGGCGCTTGAAGTGACCCCCGATGCCACCGCCACCGTCTGGACCGCCAAGCTCCGGCCTGATGGGAAATGGTCTGACGGGATGCCCGTCACAGCCCGGGATTTCGCCTTCTCCTATCAGCGCATGCTCACTCCCGAGCTGGGCGCGAAGTATTCGGAAATGCTCTATTTCCTCAAAGGAGCGGAGGATTTCAACAAAGGCATCACCAAGGATTTCGCCACCGTGGGCGTGGAGGTGGTGGATGATGAAACGCTCCGCCTCACCCTGCGCGGCCCGACGCCGTATTTCCGCCAAATTTTAAAACATTTCACCTGGACGGCCGTGCCACGCCACATCGTTCTCAAGCATGGCAAAATCGATCAACGCGGGAATCCCTGGACGCGCCCGGAAAACATCGTGGGCAACGGCCCCTATCAGATGAAATCATGGCGCCGCAACGACCACATTGAAGTCGAGCGGAACCCTTACTATTGGGATGCCGAAAACGTGACTCTCAATGGTGTTCGTTTCCTCCCCATCACCAATCTGTTTACTGAAGGCCGCATGTTCCGGGACGATCAGCTCCACATGACCTACGGTGCCACCCCGGAAGTGGTGGACTTGATGAAAAAGAAGCATCCGGAAGAACTCCGCCAGGAACCCTATGTCGGCACGTTGTTCTATCGGTGCAATACCACCCGCCCCTATCTCGCAGACCCACGGGTGCGCCGTGCTCTGAGTTATGCGATTGATAGAAAGGCGCTTTGTGAAAATGTGTTCCGCGGCTTCACCCCGGCCTCAGCGATGACACCGGCGATGGGCGGCTACCAGCCACCCCACCTCGCGGGGTTTGATCCGGAAAAAGCCCGCGAACTACTCGCTGAAGCGGGCTACCCGAATGGCAAGGGCCTGCCCCGTTTGAAAATCCTCATCGCCAGCCGTGAGACCGCCGCCACGGTCGCCCAAGCCATCCAGGCCATGTGGCGTGAAACCCTCGGCGTGGAGGTGGAGATCGAGAATAAAGAGTGGAACGCCTATATCATCGCGATGCAGGAGTTGGACTATGATGTTGCATCGGCGGGCTGGATTGGCGATTACCTTGACCCTCTGACTTTCCTGGAAATGTGGACGCCGGGAAATGGGAATAACAACACCGGCTGGGACAATCCCCGGTTCGCCGATCTCCTCAAACAATCCTTCCAGGATGCCGATGGCACCCACCGCTACAAGCTTCTCCATCAGGCTGAAACCTTGCTCCTTGAGGAAGCGCCCGTGCTCGTGATAGCGAACCATGCGCGCAACTACCTGATCCACCCCTCTGTCCAAGGCTGGCACCCGCTGCTGCTGGCGAACAATCCTTATCAGTATCTCCGCCTTGTCCCCGTGCGCTGATTGAACTCCTGCCATGTTAAGACTCATTTTAAGCCGCATCGGGCAAGGTATCATCACCTTGTTTGTCCTCATCACGCTCACGTTCTTCCTCGTCCGCGCGATGCCCGGCAGCCCTTACACCGAGGAAAAGGCCATCCCCGCCCATGTGCTGGAGCGGATGAAGGCCTACACCGGCCTGGATCAACCGCTGCCCGTGCAATATTTCCGCTACTTGAAAAACCTCATCGTCAATCAAGACCTCGGCGATCTCATCAAGCGGGATGGAGTGAAGGTTTCTGAAATCATCGGTGAATCGTTTCCTGTGTCTTTGGCGCTCGGTGTACTGTCGATCGGCATCGCCCTGATGATCGGAATTCCGGCGGGGGTGATCGCTGCGGTTAGAAAGAACACGGTCGTGGATTTCTCATGCCTTGCCGCCGCCATGGTTGGGATTTGTTTACCGAGTTTCGTGATCGGCCCGCTGTTGGCGGTCGGTGCCGGGTTGAGCTTGAAATCGCTCAATGTCGCGGGTTGGTCTTCGCCCGGAGATTGGATTTTACCCGCGATCACTCTTGGGTTGATCAACGCCGCCTACCTCGCGCGGCTGGCCCGCGGCGGCATGCTCGATGTGCTCAATCAGGATTACATCCGCACGGCCCGGGCCAAGGGCGTTTCCGAGTCCCGCATTGTCATCCGCCACGCCCTGCGCGGTGGACTCATTCCGGCGGTGGCCTTCATCGGCCCTGCCTTCGCCGGGATGATTTCAGGCTCCTTTGTGATTGAGACCATTTTTCAAATCCCCGGCATGGGCCAGCACTTCGTGAATGCGGCCACCGATCGGGAATTTTTCCTCATCCAAGGCCTCGTCCTGTTTTACGGGTTTCTCATCGTCGGCGCAAACCTCCTGGCGGACCTCGCCCAGATCGCTCTCAATCCGCGTTTAAGAAAAGCATAACTCATGGAAAAAGGCACCTCACTTTGGAAAGACGCATGGCACCGGCTGGCGCACAATCGCGCGGCCACCGCCAGTCTCTTCGTTCTGATCATCATCCTGCTGCTCTGCTTCATCGGCCCTTTGCTGCCTTTCGTGCAAAGCCCCACGCTCATCGCCCTTGGCAATCCCTCCGCGCCGCCATCCGCCGCCCATTGGTTCGGCACGGATCAACTCGGGCGGGACCTCTTTTCCCGGGTTCTATATGGCGGGCAGGTCTCGCTGTTGGTCGGCATCGTCGCCACCGCCGTTGCCGTGCTCATTGGTGTCATCTATGGGGCGATCGCCGGCTACGCGGGCGGGAAAACCGACGATCTCATGATGCGCTTTGTTGA
>JBBRIB010000165.1:0-6642 GCA_038221745.1 Verrucomicrobiales bacterium | reverse complement strand
GGGCTCAGGGATCCACAGGCCTTTGGCCCTCGAGGATCCCCATCCTTAAGGGCACTTGGGATTAAAACCGGGACTACCTATCCTTTGATTTCCAACAACATCTGCGGGTTATTCGAAAACTTCTTGAGGAAGAACAACAAGCGCTCCATGGCCTCGGCCGGGCGATGGCCGGCGAGGCCACGGCGGATGAGATGGATCTTGTGAAGCATGTGGTCTGCGAGGAGTAATTCCTCACGCCGGGTGCCGGATTTGAAAATATCAACCGCTGGATAAATATAGTTTTCGGCGATTTTTCGGTCGAGCACGAGTTCCATGTTACCGGTGCCTTTGAATTCCATGAAGATGGCTTCATCCGCGCGGGAATTCGTCTGGATGAGGGCGGTGGCGAGAATCGTGAGCGAGCCACCACCGCGGGTATTTCGCGCAGCGGCGAAGAGGCGGCGGGGGATTTCCAAGGCGCCGATGGTGATGCCTCCCGAACCCGTGCCACGACCGTGGTTATTCATGTTTCCATTGTAAGCACGGGCGAGGCGGGTGATGGAATCCATAAGCAGGAAAACATCCTTACCGGCTTCT
This sequence comes from Verrucomicrobiales bacterium, assembly GCA_038221745.1. Lineage (GTDB taxonomy): Bacteria > Verrucomicrobiota > Verrucomicrobiia > Verrucomicrobiales > Akkermansiaceae > Luteolibacter. The sequence goes on along the minus strand of JBBRIB010000165.1, from coordinate 6,066 downwards.
ACCAGGCGCTTTGCCCGCTCGATGGCGAGCTCTGCGATGCGGCAGTGGTTGCGGGCTTGTTCGTCATTGGAACTGGCATAAATCTCGGCACCGGGAAGGGCGCGGCGGAATTCTGTGACTTCCTCAGGGCGCTCATCCACGAGGACGACCATGAGATGGATCGCCTCATCATATTTCTCACGGATGGCTTCCGCCATGTGCAGGAGCAAGGTGGTTTTACCAGAACGGGGTGGTGAAACGATCAGGCCACGTTGGCCGCGGCCAACGGGAGACATGATATCGATGACACGGGTCGTGAAGCGCTCGGGCGTTGTTTCAAAGCTGATGCGGCGGGTGGGGTTGATGGCTTTAAGCTCATCAAAGTGCGGCAGCTTCGCCGATTCCTCGGGGGTGAGATCATTGATGGTGGTGATCTCCACAAGTTGGGGGCCGCGTTGGCCTTCCTGATAAAGTCCGTGGATCCATTGGCCGAGCCGCAGGTTGAATTTGCGGATGATTTCCGGGGAAACAAAGACATCGTCACGGGCTTGTTCGAAGTTTTTTTGCGGCACGCGAAGGAAACCAAAGCCCTTGGGGGCGAGTTCCAACATGCCGTTGGCTTCGATTTTCGGGCCATCGAGCTGGCTGGGGCGGCGGTCGTCGAAATCGTTCGGATTCTGGCGTCCGTTGTTAGGCTCATGGCGTTTGCGTTGGTTGTTTTTATGATTGCCTTGGAAGTTCCCTTGTTGGCCGCCTTGGCGATTGTTTGGTTGCGGTCCGCCTTGCTCGTTGCGCTCGTTGTTGCGGCGTTTGCGTTTTTCTCGGCGGCGTTTGCTTCGGCTTTCGGTGGGTGGGGTTGGTTTGACAGAGGAATCCAGGGCTTTGTTTTCGTGAGGTGAATGGCTGTTAGCCTCGATTTGTGCAGGAGCACCAGGCGGTGGATTTTCCGGTAGGGAAGGGGATTGAGGCGAAACCACCGTGGCTGGCCGGGACCCTTCTTCGGGAGTGCTGTCACGAGCGGTGGTAGGGCCACCGCCGGGGACGCGTCCGAAAAGGCGGTTTGGCTTTCTTGCCGGGGACTGCCGTTGCGGCGCATCAAACAGGTCACCGGGAGGCGCTGCGGGAGTGGGCGCGTCAAGCGGTGCTGCGGCAGCGATTTTTTTTTCGCGAGGAATTTTAACGGCTGGTGTTGTAACCATCGCTGGCGTTTCGCCAGCAGGCGCGGCCTTTCCCGGAACCGTTTTCTTGGCGGCGGCCTTTTTGGCGACCGCTTTTTTGGCTACTTTTTTCGCAGCTACTTTTTTCGCTGCCGCCTTGCGTGCTGTGGGAGATGCGCCTTCGGCGGCTACGGGCGGGAGTGGGAGAATGTCCTCGTTGATGTTATTGCTCATCCTTGATCAGGTGAAAGTCGTGTGCGTGGGGCGCTGGAAATGAATTAGAAAGTAAGTGGCTCGATAATTTCATCGTGAACCCTGTGAAAACAGGATGGGTCATTGCGTTCCTAAACTTTCACCGATTGGGTCCGCGCTGATGGGCGGAAGTGGCCGGGTGGGGCAGGTGGGCATTGATCCAAGAGATCAAATGGAGAATCGACGCGAAACACCGTTCCATCACTCCAACGCGCTGAGAATGGGCGAATCCGGAGCACTTGGCAATCGAAATTTTTCGAACTGCCGACGGTTGTTCAAAATGGGAAGTGTTGGGGGTTTAAAATTGAATGCGTAATTTCGGTTCAATGGGCGCAGAAGCCGAGGAAAGCCATTTTGCTGTCAGTTTGGTGCTCAACGCGATGCCAATAAATTTCCCCAATTTGGGGTTTGCACCCCTGCTCGTGCGTGGTATCACTGGTCCGGCGGAAATGACTTGCACTCATTCTCAAGGGGCAAGAGGAGAAATCCCAGCCGTTTGGTTTCCCATCGCCTCGGTAGCTCAGTCGGTAGAGCAGTTGACTCTTAATCAATTGGTCCTTGGTTCGAATCCAAGCCGGGGTACTTTTTTGGATAAGAAGGTTAGGGGGTCCCACGGCTTTCTCTTTTGCGCTTTGGTTTTGGTCGTTGGGTGTAACGAACTTCGGGAAAAAGGTATAAACCGCCAGAAATGAGCTATTCAAAAAATGAAACGGAATCTTGATTCAATCCGTTGAGCCGCTACCTTGCGGATAGATTTTCAAGATGAACAGCCCGACTCTTCAAACCATTGCTGACCAGGCGGGAGTCTCCCGCGCCGCGGTTTCTCTCGCCCTGCGCAACCAACCTGGAATCTCCCGAGAGACCCGCGAACGTATCAAGAAAATCGCCGACGAACTCGGCTACCGGCCAAATCCAATGGTTGCGGCCTTGATGTCCCACCTCAAGACCCTGCGCCCGATGTCCAACGTGGGGTCTATTCCCTTCATCACGGATTTTCCAAAACGGGATGAATGGCGCGAGTATCCCACCTTGATGCGCTATTTTACCGGTGCTGACGAACGTGCGAAGCAATCAGGCTATCATCTCGAGGAAATGTGGATGCGTGAACCCGGGATGACGGCCCGCAAAATGAAATCCATTCTGGTCAACCGCGGGGTGGAGGGCGTTTTGATTTCTCCCTTACCCCTGGGGCGCCGCCATGTGTCGCTCGATGTAAGTTCATTTGCAGTGGCCACCATCGGCTTTTCACTGGTCCGGCCCAAAGTGCATCGGGCCGTTCATCGCCATGTTGAGTCCCTGCGCTTGGCCGTCCACAAACTGCGTCACCTTGGATATCGGCGGATTGCCCTGGCGATCTTTGAAACACAAGACCGGCGAAACGATTTCAATTGGTCCACCGCCTTCGCGGGCTACCAGATTACTTTGCCCGCCAAAGAGCGGGTGCCCATCTACTATCTGGACGATGATGATAAACCGAAGTTTGTAAAATGGCTCAAATCCAACAAGCCTGATGTCATCCTCGCAGGAAACTCGTTGATCTTTTCCAAACTCGAGGAAGCAGGCATTGCCGTGCCAACGGAGATCGGCGTGGCGATCCTGGATGTATCATCGGTTGACCGGGGCGCATCTGGCATCGATCAACAACCCGAGATCGTCGGTGCGGCGGCGGTGGACATGATCATTGCCCAAATCAACCGCAACGAACGCGGCATCCCCGCAAGCCCCAGACAAATCACCACCGAGGGCATCTGGGTGGTTGGCAGCAGCTTGAGAAAAATCTCATCCGTGCCAAAAGAGATGCGTGAATCGTAGTTTTGAGTTTAATGTTGGAACGCGCCGATGTCAGGAACCGAGTTGTCGGGCCGCGGCCTTCCGGCGAGGTCAATGACAGGGCTGAAGAGTTCCCACCGGCCTGCCTTGATTGCGGGGCTGCCGGGCTTCAACCGGAAATCCGCCACGGCGGGATCGTCCGAGGGATTTACGAACTGCGGGTCGGCGACAACGTCACCGACACCGGGAATGTTGGGCTTTGAGCCGCTGAAATACAGGTTGTTAGACCGGACGATCGCAGACGTGCCGGAATCCATTTTTTCAAACCACGAATCAAGCGGGGTATCGTCGCGACCGACGATGATGTTGTTGAAAAGGCGCACGTCGCGGCTTCGTTCGAAGCCGAGCTGACCCCAGCGGAGCACGGTGCCGTTGTTATAGATTGTGTTGTTCACAATGTCCATGCGGTGGTTGGCCCATAACTGGATGCCTGCCGCGCCATTATTGAAGACGAGGTTGTTCTGGACGAGCGTGCGGCCCAGATATGCGCCAGTTTCAGGTTTCTCCGCATTGGCATCGAAGAGCAGGCCGTTGCCGTTGAAGAAGGAGGTCTTCGGAGTCTTTCCCCAAGGCTGGTTCATGACTTCAAGGCGGTTACCGCTGACTTTATTTCCGGCGACGAGCATTTTGTAAACGTTGTCGGAGGTATCGAAATTGGCATATCCCATCACGGCCATGCCGGATGGTGCATAGCTGTGGGTGGTCCAGCAGTTGTTGATGATTTGATTGTTTTCCACGTAGAGCCAATCGGCATATTCCACATAGATGCCGTCTGCCGTACAAAGTTCGACAAGATTGTCGGCCAGGCGGATGTGATGGACAATCTCGCCCGGAGTGCGTGCGCCGGGGTGGGGGGTGGACCGACCGTTGACCACGATGCCCTGCGAATTTGTGTTAGGACTCCATTTGCCGATTTCGTCCGGGTAGTCCTGCTTCGCGGTGTCGCCATTGCCTTTCACGTGAAGCCCGCGCACCTCGATATAGGAAAGTTTCTGTCCTTCCTCCGGCGTGCCTTTCCGAGTCCTGGTGATGTTGACGGCTTCTTGTCCGTGCGAGGAAAACATCGGTTTGTGGCCGGGATAATTCTTCAGCGTGATCCATCCGGCGGGCGTGCCGGGCCGGACGAACTTTGCCACCGGGGTCTTGGCGGGCTGACCTTCGGCGCGCGAGTAGGTGCCGTTCATCACAACGATGATGTCACCGGCCTGCGCGATTTCGACAGCCTGCCGGGGATTTGCGAACGGGCTCTCTTCGGAACGTCCGTCGTTGGTGTCCTTGCCTTGCGAACTCACATACCAAGCGGGCTTGGCATAGTGAACATTGTCCAAACGTAGTTCGTGGCGGGTGGCGGCCGGCCAACCGGCGGTGCTGGAGAGCTCGAAAGTGAAACCGACGAAGGGGGCGGAGGGATCGAACATGCCGTCGCCAGTAGCCTTCATGGCCGAGAGATCCAACGCATATCTTTGATAGAAAGTGGCGGCGGCTGGATGGATGATGGTTTCGAGTCCGCCGGTGCGCTCCTGTTTATCGTTGTAGGATTCGACGATGACCCGGACGGGCAGGGCGCGGGTGGCGGAGAGATCGAAGGCAAGCGTGAGTTTCCCCAGATTGGTCTCGGAATTTTTGACGGCAAGCGGGCCGCTCTTGAGTGCCGAAGTCCAGCCTTCAGGTGCACCCTTGTCCATGATGAGCAGCAAGCCACCTGATGATTCCGCAACATCCGGGGTATCAATGGTTCCGAATTTGCCAGCCATCACGCCGGGTGCGCTGAGTTTCTGTGAACTAATCGGCCAGGTGGCGGTACCATTGAAGTCGTATTGAAGCAAGGTGCCGGTTGGCTGGGCGAAAACTGATGGAGACATCACGGCCGCGACGACTATTATTAGGGCGGGTTTCACGGGTTTCGTAATTTAGATGGATGATGCTTTCCGTCGATGATTCGGGCACTCATTGCGGAGTGATCATCAACTGATAGGTTTCCATGCGCTGGGCACCGATCGGGGTTTCCAGAGCCCCATCTTTCACCGGGAGATCCTTGATCGGTGTCTCGATGTGGCTGAGCCGACGCGCCGCTGTGATCGGTTCCGCGAGGGTGAAGCGGGTGGGCTGCGCGGATGCGGATTGGTTCCAGACCCGGGCCACCAGTCCCTTGTCGATTCCATCTTCGTGGGATTTCAGAGCCCATAACAGCACATCCGGATTGTTGGTGCCGAGCAGTGAGAACCGGGTTTCAGGATAGGAATGGAGTCCGCCGGGTTTGCTGATGATAGGGCCGGTGACCAGCGGGTTTTGGTGCTCCAGTGCGAACTTCATGGCCGCCGTTTGATTGTAGCCGTCATGAGCGCGCAGCGCGAAGCGTTGCAGGAAGTGGCTGTTACCGTTCTGGCCGCGGATGCCGAGGTTAGGTCCGTCGATCTGGCCTCCGGCGAGCATGTTGATCTGCGGCGTGCCCCAATCGAGGGTGTTGGGTTCGCTACCGCCGAGTTTCGCGAATGCGAGATCCAGATTGGATAGAGTCACGCCGGATTTGCCGTCTCCAGCGGAGATATCGGCGAAATGGTTGACCGTGATGTGATCATAGCGGGCGTGTGAATCGGCATAGTCGCCGCCGTCTGACTTCAACTTGTTGAGGATGACCGCACCGACTTCCTCGGTGTGGACCGATGGGTCTTTGATGCCGAAGCTGAATGACCAATAGCGGATGTTGGCGAAATTTTCCGTGATCTCATTGCGGATGTCCACGCGGTCGGAATCCCGATAGAGGGTGATGTAGGTGTCGTGCGGCACGCCAGCCTCGCTGCGTGCTCTAACAGTCACGGAAACCGGGCCGCGGTTCATGATGCGAAGC
>JBBRIB010000164.1:0-6670 GCA_038221745.1 Verrucomicrobiales bacterium | reverse complement strand
GATTCCGAGGCGGTTTTCCGCACGGCCATTGACGAATGCGCCACGCTGCTGCGCCCGCTGCTCCAGCATGACATCCGTGCGACGCTTTTCCCATCAGATCAGGATCGCGAGAAAGCGGAGCGGGACATCCACCGCACCGCTCTCACCCAGCCGTGCATCTTCGCCATCGAATACGCTCTCGCGAAACTCTGGATCTCCTGGGGTGTGAAGCCCGCACTCCTGATCGGCCATAGCATCGGTGAATACGTGGCCGCTGTCATCGCAGAGACCTTCAAGCTGGAGCACGCGCTGCAACTCCTCGCCACTCGTGCCCGGCTGATGCAAGAGCTACCAAGCGGCGATATGTTAGCCGTGAGAGCCAGCGCGGAAAGCCTGACACTCCCTGAAGGAATCGAAATCGCCGCCATTAACAGCCCGCAGCTCTGCACCATCTCAGGCACTCACGAGGCCATCGCTGGCTATCAAAAAGAACTTAAATCAAAAGACATCGGCCATCGCCTGCTCAAGACCTCCCACGCATTCCACTCCGCCATGATGGAACCGATGGTCAGCGCCTTTACAGACGATGCCGCGATGATCCCTACCAACGATCCGAAGATCGCTTGGATTTCCACCTGCACAGGAAAAGCAGTGGATGCCGACACATTGTCAGACCCGGCCTATTGGGCACGGCAGCTCCGCCAGACCGTGCGCTTCTCCGATGCGATCGCGGTGGCCCATCAGCATGAGGATCTCGCGTTGTTAGAAGTCGGCCCCGGGCGGGCGCTTGCCCCATTTGCCCTGCAACATCCAGCCCGCACCACTGCTCCGGTTGTCTCTTCCTTACCCTCTTCGGCCACCGATCTTGCGGATCTTCTGAATGCCGCTGGAGAGCTTTGGAAAAACGGTGTCGCCATCGATTGGGCGGCATTCTATGAGAATGAAACGCGGCGGAGACTTCACCTGCCCACCTATCCCTTCGAGAGAAAAAGTTTTTGGATCGATAACTCCACCACGAACAAAGCGGCAGTGTTGCAACCCGCACTCACGGCTCCCCTGCCCCAAGCCCCCGAGGCCCCCACCCTCCCGGTGGCACCTCCCGTGGCCATTGATCGCCTTGCTGATCTACACCTGAAACTAGCGTCACTCGTCCAAGATTTATCGGGAATCACGGTCACCGACGATGCCGCGACGTTTACCGAACTCGGTTTCGATTCCTTGTTCCTCACCCAGGCCAGCCAAGCGATCCAATCGCGCTTCGGTGTGAAGGTGACCTTCCGCCAAATGTTAGGCGACCTCTCATCCGTCGCCGCACTTGCGAAACATCTGGATCAGGAAATGCCCGCTTCCGCAGCCATCATCGCCGCGCCGGTTGCGGAAAGTTTATCCGGGCAAGCACCTGCCACCCATGGCCTCAGCACCGTCCGCTGGCCGGCAGGGTTCAGCCGCGAAAGCGTGGTCAACACCCGCTTCGGCCCCTACAAGCCACTCGATAAAGGCGAAAAAGGCGGACTCACCGAGATCCAGCAAAACGCGTTGGACCAACTCATCTGCCGCTACAACGCCAGGACGCAATCTTCGAAGGCATACACCGCAGAGCATCGCCCGCATTACGCCGATCCCCGGGCGGTCTCGGGTTTCAAATCCCTATGGAAGGAAATGGTCTATCCGATTGTTTCCGAGCGATCAAAAGGGGGCCGTATCTGGGACATCGATGGCAATCAATACGTCGATATCACGATGGGTTTCGGCGCTTATTTCTTCGGCCATTCTCCAGCGTGGCTCACCGAAGCGATCGAGCAACAGCTCCGCACTGGAATCGAAATCGGGCCTCAATCGAAAATTGCGGGGAAACTTGCCAAAGCCATTTGCGAGCTCACCCAGATGGATCGCGCGACCTTTTGCAATACGGGTTCAGAAGCGGTGATGGCTGCCATGCGGCTGGCCCGTACGATTACCGGCCGCCAGAGAATCGCCTATTTCACGGGCGACTACCATGGGATGTTCGAGGAGGTCCTCGTCCGCGGCGCTTGGGTGAATGGAGTTTATAAAGCCCAGCCCATCGCACCCGGAATCCCCCAGTCCCTGGTGGAAAACATGCTGGTCTTGGATTACGCCGATCCAGCCTCATTGGAAATTCTGCGGGCCCACGCCCATGAGCTTGCAGCCGTGATGGTAGAGCCAGTGCAAAGCCGCGCGCCCGGCCTTCAACCGCGTGAATTCATGCATGAATTACGGGCGATCACCGAGAAGTCCGGGACCGCCCTTATTTTCGACGAGGTCGTCACCGGCTTCCGTTGCGCACCCGGCGGCGCACAAGCTTACTTCGGAGTCCAAGCAGACATGGCCACCTACGGCAAAGTCATCGGCGGCGGTATGCCCATCGGTGTCTTGGCTGGGAAAAAAGAATACATGGATGCTCTGGATGGCGGCGCGTGGAACTACGGTGATGATAGTTTCCCGGAAGTGGGTGTCACCTTCTTCGCAGGTACTTTCGTAAGGCACCCGCTCGCCCTGGCAGCCGCTTGGCGCGTGGTGCAGTATTTGATGGATGAAGGTCCACGGATGCAAATTCAGATGGAAGAACGCGTGGCCAGGGTCTGCCGCACACTGAATACCCATTTGGAGAAAATCGGCGTGCCGATCCGCCTCCCGCACTTCAGCGCCCATGCCGTGATCGATTACGCACCCGATCTGAAATATGCCAGCCTGCTTTGGTTCATCCTCAGGGAAAAAGGCATCCACATCTGGGAAGGCAGGCCACTCTATTTCACCACGGCTCACACGGATGAGGATTTGGACCTTTTTGTGAGAGCGTTCGTGGAATCCGTTTCGGACATGCAAAACGCTGGATTCCTGCCTGCCTCACTTGAAGAGAACATCCCTCTCCCAGAAGGGTTCCCGCGCTTCGATCAAGCCCTTACCACTGCTGCGCAGCTCGAAATTTATCATGCGGTGCAATTGGGAGATGAAGCGAATTGTTCCTTCAATGAATCCAACATCATCCGCCTGGAAGGTGAACTCGACAGCGCCGCGCTGCGCACCGCGCTCAGCGACATCGTCGCCCGCCACCCCTCTTTCCGCAGCACCTTCTCGGAGGATGGCCTCACCCAGTTTTTCCATCCCTCTGAAGAAACGATTGATCTGATCGAGCACGACTTCACCAACATCAACGGCACCTCGGCCATCGCCATGCTGCCCGTCTCCTTGATCAAGAGCGCGGAGACTTCACTGCCCTTCGATCTCGTCAAGGGTCCGCTCATCCGGCTTCACCTCATCCATCTCGCAGAAAATCAGCATGAGCTGCTGTTCACCGCCCATCACATCATTTGCGACGGCTGGTCTTTCGGCATGATCCTCGCGGAGCTCGCCACCGCCTACAATGCGCGCAAGCACGGGAAACTCCCCCGACTTGCGCCCGCGATGTCATTCGCAGACTATGCCCGGCTTGAGGAGAAGAACCAGGGAAGCGAGGCATCCATCGCCGCGGAAAATTTCTGGATCGCCAAGTTCTCCAATGGTGCACCCGTGCTCGATCTCCCCACGGATCTGCCTCGCTCCCAAGTCAAAGCGTTCAATGGCGCAATGGAAAAAATCACCATTGATCCGGCGCTCTATGCGGAATTGAAAAAAGCCTCCCCCAAACTCGGCGGCACGCTCTTCGCTACCCTGCTCTCGTCCTTCGCCACCCTGCTGCGCCGCATGACCGGCCAGGAAGATATGGTGATCGGCGTGCCAGCCGCCGCGCAAACCCGCATCGGCTGTGATGAACTCATCGGCCATTGTTTGAACTTCCTCCCTCTCCGCCTCGCGCCCTCGGGAGAAACAGGTTTCACCACCTTTGCCGCCGAAGTAAGAGAGCAGATCCTCGAAGCCTATGATCACCAGAACTATACTTTTGGCAGCCTGCTTCAGAAGATCAAACTCCCGCGTGATACCCGGCGCGTGCCGTTGGTATCCGCCATCTTCAACATCGATAAATCCGGCATCGATCAAATCCACTTCGAGGGACTGAAACTCGATGTCGAAACAAATGCGAAACAGTTCGTCAATTTTGATCTGTTCTTCAATCTCATCCAGACCGACGACCGCCTCGTGGTGGAATGCGAATATAACACCGGGCAATTCTCCAAGACCACGGCCCTGCGCATGCTCGGCCACTTCGAGAAGCTTCTCGCGGAAATCGTCGCCCACCCATCGAAGCCGCTCAAGGCCCTGCAATTCCTCACCGATAGCGAGAGGAAACCCATCATCGATCAATGGTCCGGCAGCCCCGTTTCCGCTGCGTTGGAAGGCAGCCTCGCAAGTTTGTTTCTTGAAACCGCAAAAGCGCAGCCTGAAAAGACCGCCCTCGTTTGCGGCGATCAAGCCTTCACTTACCGAGAAATCCAGGCGGAAGCCACCCACCTCGCCCAGCGCCTCCTCGAAGCCGGCACCCGGCCGGGCGAGTGCATCCCCTTCTGCTGCCGGCCGACGGCGGAAATGATCGTGAGTTCTCTCGCCATCCTGCTTGCTGGCGGATGCTGCGTCCCCATCGATCCGGAGTATCCATTGGAAAGATTCTCACTCCTTCTCACCGAATGTGGGGCGAAGCGCGCCTTGACCGCTGCGGGTTGCAGAAAATCCTTTCCGCCCGACTGGGATGGCGATCTCATCGCCATCGAGCCACTCGGAAAAATCACTCACGCGATAGAGCTACCCCACGTTCCACAGACGAATGAGAGTCCTGCCTACGTGCTTTTCACCTCGGGTTCCACCGGCAAACCGAAAGGCGTATTGCTTCCCCACCGCTGCATCACGCGGCTCGTCAGGGATCAGCGCTTCATCAAGATTTCCGCGGATGATGTCCTTCTGCAAACCGCACCGGTTTCCTTTGACGCATCTTTGTTGGAAATCTGGGGAGCATTGCTCAACGGTGGTAAATTGATCCTCCTGCCAGGGGGCCCGAGTCTCGATGCCATCTCGCAGGCCGTCCAACAACGCGGCGTCACTTTCCTATGGCTCACCAGCGGACTCTTCAAGCTGATGATGGATGAGCAGCCAGCCGCGCTTAAAGGTCTTCGCAGTCTCTTTACCGGCGGTGAATCAATTTCCAAATCGCATGCCCGCCGCGCTCTCGACTCCCTTCCCGGCACCCGTATCTTCAACTGCTACGGCCCGACTGAAAATGGCATCTTCACCACCTGTCACGAGCTCACACTTGCGGATTTCGAAAAACCCTCGCTGCCTATCGGTAAGCCGGTTTCCCAAACCACCGTCTATCTGCTAGATCAGGATCTCAGCCCCGTCCCGGTGGGCAGCCCGGGCGAACTTTGTACCGGTGGCCATGGCCTTGCGCTAGGCTACCAAGCCGCCCCGGAACTGACCGCGGAGAAATTCATCGATCACCCGGACTTCGGCAGACTTTACAAAACCGGGGATGTCTGCCGCTGGAATGCGGCTGGCGAAATCGAATACATCGGCAGGCGGGATCATCAGGTGAAAGTCCGCGGCTTCCGCGTCGAGCTTGGTGAAATCGAGGCTGCCCTGCTTGCTCACCCGCAAGTCCAGCAAGCGAAGTTGGCAACCCGCAAAGATGCCTCTGAGACCAACCGCATTCTCGCTTGGGTCATCGCGAAGGACTCTTCACTTACATCTCAGGATCTCAACACCTATCTTGCCGGAAGCTTGCCCGCCTACCTGCGACCGGATGCCATCGGATTGATCGATGCCTTCCCCCTCAACGCGAACGGGAAAGTGGATGTAGCGGCCTTGCCCGAGCCTGGCAGCAAGTCGCTGACGAGCGCTTGTCAGGAAAAGGCGCCGCCTCATGGGGCCACGGAGATTCAGCTCGCGGCCCTGTGGCAAGAGTTGTTAGCGTTGCCGGAAATCAGCAGAAACGATGATTTTTTTGAACTCGGCGGCCATTCGCTGATGGCTCTGAGGATGTTTTCCCGGATCAATCGCGAGTTCGGGAAATCGCTCCCGCTCGCCACTTTGCTTCACCATCCCACACTCTCCGGCTTGGCTGCGCAAATCAAGCCCATCGATCCTTCCGAGCTTCCCGCTCAAGGTATCTCACCCAGCGCCAGCTCGGGAAATCTCGTGACACTCGCACCCGGCGGCTCCGAGCCGCCCCTGTTCTGCATTCACGGCGGTGATGGCGGCGTCATCTTCTATCGGAACCTCGCCGCTTTGATGCCAGCCAGCCTGCCATTCCATGCCATCGAGTCCCTCGAACTCAGCAATAGCGGTGCGATTTCCACTCACAAAATCGAGGAAACTGCCACCGCCTACGTGCGGCTTGTGTTGGCCGTTCAACCAAATGGCCCGATTCGTCTGGCTGGCTATTCGTTTGGTGGAATCGTCGCTCACGAAATGGCCTGCCAACTTTCCACCCTTGGTCACCAAGTGGAGTTTCTGGGCCTGTTCGATACGCACAACCCAAGCGTGCCGGAAAGAAGGTATCGCATTCTGGAACGCCTCGAAGTCTATTGGGATCAAAGCAAAGGTCAGCCACTATTGCCACGCTTTGGCCTGTTGCGGGAAAGAGCCAGCCAAGGAATGAGAACCAACCGGGCGGTGCGTGCGGAGCTGAAGCTCGCAATGTCATCCGCCCCCGCTTCGGCCTACAGCGATCTGAGGCGGGTCCAGGTTCGCGAGGAAAACTGGCGGGCGATGCAGGCTTTTGTTCCAAAAACATTTCAAGGCC
>JBBRIB010000163.1:0-6688 GCA_038221745.1 Verrucomicrobiales bacterium | reverse complement strand
TATGAGCATGCCAGGATGCGCTCGCATCGCTCAGGAAATCAAATCGAGTATCACTGCCGCCGGGATTCCAAGGGAGCGGATTATTTCTACCAAGAACCCGAGGTCGCCTCGCCGGCGGTGTTGGGGTCCCTGGAGTGGTTTCTGGTGGAGCGGTATCTTTTGTTTTCAAAGAAACCCGGCGGGGGACTCTACTGCGGGCAGGTGCACCACCCCGCGTACCGGCTTGCTTCGGGCCATTGCGAAAAGTGGTCTGCGGAACCGCTCGCCTGGAATCGGTTCGAGCTTCCCTTCATCGATCCACCATCGATTTTGGTGGCAAAGCCCGTGGACGTGAGGATTTTCCCGCTGCGGCGCCTCTAGCGGGTGGGCGAGCGGGCATTTGTGCGCCCAAGCATCGTCGCACTTGCACCTGTTCCGGGGAGTGTTTAGGAACCTCCCCAAGAATTTCCCCATGGCTGCTGACTACACAGAAGACGACATCAAATCCCTCGATTGGCGCGAACACATCCGGATGCGCCCCGGCATGTACATCGGCAAGCTGGGCGATGGTTCCTCGCCTGACGACGGTCTCTACATTCTGCTCAAGGAGGCCGTGGATAATTCCATCGACGAACACATCATGGGCTACGGCAAGGAAGTGCGCGTGGAGATCGATGAAGAAGGCCGCGTGGAAGTGCGGGACTTCGGGCGCGGAATTCCATTGGGAAAACTCTTCGATTGCGCGGCGCAGATCAACACCGGTGCGAAATACGATAGCGAGGCGTTCAAAAAATCCGTGGGCCTCAACGGCGTGGGCATCAAGGCGGTGAACGCACTCTCGAACTTTTTCGAAATCCAAGCTTGGCGGGAAGGTGAGACCAAGGCCCTTGAATTCTCCAAAGGCCTGCTCACCCTGGACATGAAAAACCCGCGCCGCGATGAGGGGGTGAACGGCACCCGTCTCGCCTTCGAGCTTGATCGCACCATCTTCCCCGCCAAGGCGAAATACAAGGAAGCCTTCGTCGAGAAGATGTGCCGCTATTATTCCTATCTGAACCCGGCGCTGACCATCAATTTCAATGGTAAGAAGTTTCGCTCGAAGGATGGTTTGTTGGATCTGCTGCGTGAGGAAATGGAAAATGAAGCGCTCTATCCGCCCATCCATCTGATTGGAAAAGATATCGAGATTGCCTTTACGCATACTCCCGAGAGTGGTGAGGAATACTATACTTTCGTCAATGGTCAGAATACTTCCCAAGGTGGCACGCATTTGGTTGCCTTCCGCGAGGCATTGGTGGCGGTGATCCGCGGGTTCTTCAAGAAACAATACGAGCCATCTGATATTCGTGCAGGAATCGAAGCTGCCGTGTGTGTGCGGATCATGGAACCCGTCTTCGAATCGCAGACGAAGACCAAGCTCGGCTCCGCAGGCATTGCGCCGGATGGTGAGTCGCTGCGCACGTTCATCGGGAATTTCCTCAAGACCAATCTTGATAACTACCTCCACAAACACCCGCAAACCGCCGAGGCCATCCAAAAGCGGATCATGGCGGCGGAGCGCGAGCGCAAGGACCTCAAAGGGATTCAAAAGCTCGCTCGCGAACGCTCCAAGCAGGCGAAGGTCCACAATAAGAAACTCCGCGATTGCCGGGTGCGCTTCGATAGCAAACACAAACGCCGTGAGGAATCCACGCTCTTCATCACCGAGGGCGACTCCGCCTCCGGTTCCATCACCAAGAGCCGTGATGTGGAAACCCAAGCCGTTTTTTCCCTGCGCGGGAAACCGCTCAATACCTATGGTTTGCCGCGCAAGATCGTTTATGAAAATGAAGAGTTTGCGCTGCTTCAGGCAGCGCTTAACATCGAGGATGGCATCGAGTATCTGAGATATAACAAAGTGATCATCGCCACCGACGCGGACGTCGATGGAATGCATATCCGCCTGCTGCTTCTCACGTTCTTCCTTCAGTTCTTCCCTGAAATGATCCGAGATGGTCATTTATGGATTCTACAAACCCCGCTTTTCCGCGTTCGCAACAAGAAGGAAACGATTTATTGCTACGATGATAATGAACGCAAGAAAGCAATGGCGAAACTCGGCAAGGCTGCCGAGATCACCCGCTTCAAGGGTCTCGGTGAAATTTCACCCGATGAGTTCAGCTTCATGATCGGCCCGGACATGCGCCTCGACCACGTTGAATACGAAGAAGGGAAAGGTGTGAAAGAGTTGTTAGCCTTTTACATGGGTAAGAATACGCCAGACCGCCAGGACTACATCATCGAGAACCTGCGTGAGGACGTGGACAAACAAATCGAAGTGGCCGTGGCTTGAATGGAATGCTTGTAGCGGCACCTCTATGAGTGTCGTAGCGGATGAAGTGCGCGAAGCTCTTCGGCAGTTTATGGGCAGCGACGTTCACAGACACGCCGCTACAGAGTGCGACGGTCACAGACACGCCGCTACAGTGCGATTCCACTGAGATGCTTGTAGGGGCTCCTCTGTGAGTATCGTAGCGAATGAAGTGGGCGCAGCTCTCCACCTTTCTCCTGCCATTTGCAAATCGTGCAAGAGTGTCCACCCTCCGTCAAATAACCCGCAGATCTTGGCCGAGTGGAACGATTCTGCCACATTTATTGATTTTCCCGGTTGCCAAATGACGGGAAGTCGGTTTAGGTTCCGCGCGCCGCAGGCCGCATGGCTTTCGCAAAAGCCTCATAGTGTAATGGTAACACCCCGGATTTTGATTCCGTTATTCTAGGTTCGAGCCCTAGTGAGGCTACTTTTCCAAGTGGTCGGCCAAATCCTCAAGGAGAACCCACCGTGGCATATTCTTCCCACCAGCGTTCGGCAGCAAGGGCATCTGCGGGGCCGTCTGCGATGATGAGGCGGTAGCGACTGATGAATTTCTCACCCGGTTTGATCTCCATCCCGCCGAGTTGTTGAGGGGCGAAACAGAAAAACGGCTCGGTCGGGTGTGCGCGGATGGGCTGGGGGAAGCGAAAATTTTGTGGATGGCAGAGAATCGTCACTCCACAGGTTTCACCGTCCACTTCGCCGCCCACCCAGCACCATTTTTCGCGGGAGGTGTTCACTTTTGTGCGATCCGTCAGGCCGGATGAGCTGAGAAACTTGAAATTTCCCGCCCCATTCCATCCGCCATTGCCGCGCAGGCCGATGCCGCCGTAGTGGTATTCCGGGAGCTTGAGCGGCGATTCGGTGGCGCAGGTCTGGGTGGAGGTGTAATCGATGATGAAACGCCCTTCCTGCATGCTCACGCTCACCTGCCAAGTCTCTAACAGAGCCACTTGCGGCGGCTTGGCAGTAAGGTCGATGAAGCGATGGCGTGCTTCAAACCCCGCAGCACCTTCCTTTTCCCAAGCGCGATCCAAGGCCACGAACTCGACGCTGCCGGTCTCCGCTCCCATGTTCCAAAAGTCCGGCTTGCGACCCTGAAACTCGGTCTTCGTCCAGGCGCTCCAGACACCATGGTGATGCAAATGATTTGCCGGGAAATCTTCCGTGAGCAGGCGGCCAGCAGGCGTGTGGATGGACTGGATATAGCCGCCACGAATGAAGGCGGGCTTGATATCCGGGCGTGGCAGCTCACCCGGCTCTGCCTGGTAACTGAGGATTTCCTTTTCTCCGGTGCGAATCACCACTTGCCGCCCCTCGCGGACGGCTGAGATTTTTTCTGCTGCAAAAAGGAAAGGACTGCATGCTAGCAAAAGTCCGAGGATCGCGGTGGATGATTTCATGGGTTTGGGGCTAACAAGATTTTTCCAAATCAGGGCAGCTTCTCCCGAATGTATCGGGCGATCTGATGGAAGGCCGCAGAAACCTTGTTCACTTCCGGGGAGACGAGGGCCACCGGCGCACCGCTGTCACCCCGTTCGCGAGTTTCCATGTTGATCGGAATCTGGCCTAACAGGGGGACGTTGAGATGCGCGGCTTCTTTCACGCCACCGTCCTGGCCGAAGAGATGGTATCTCTTCCCCGCATCGCACTCGAACCATGACATGTTTTCGATCAATCCAAGAATAGGCACATTCACTTTTGCAAACATGGAAACGGCCTTGCGGGCATCAATCAGCGCAACTTCCTGCGGAGTGGTGACGATGATCACCCCATCGACGGTGACCGTTTGCACGATGGTGAGCTGGATATCACCGGTGCCGGGCGGCAGATCGAGCACCAGGTAATCGAGATCGCCCCACGCCACCTGGCGGAGGAATTGCTGGGTGTAGCGAGTGGCCATCGGGCCGCGGACGATGACGGGTGAGCGATCATCCAGCAGGAATCCCATGGACATGAGCTTGAGGCCGTGGGCTTCCATCGGGATGATTTCATCATGCTCGTTGGCCATCGGTTTTTCGCTCACCGCGAACATTTGGCCGACGGAGGGGCCGTAGAGATCACAATCGCAGAGGCCGACTTTCGCCCCACCCGCCGCGAGGGCAACGGCAAGATTGGCGGCGACCGTGGATTTCCCGACACCGCCTTTGCCGGATGCGACGGCGATGATGCGTTTTACGCCTGGAACAGACGATTTTCCAACGCTGCTGCCAGCCCCGGCGCCGGCGGGTGCGTCCTTCACCTCGATTTCCACTTTCACGCTGCCGATGTCTGGCAGTGGATCAAGGATGGCATGGCAATCTTGGAAAATTTTCTCGGGTATCTTGGGGTCCCGAGTGGCGATTTCAAGTTTCACGGTGACGAGGCCGGGTTCGCAAAGGACCTCTTTGACGAGGCCGAAGGAAATGATGTCCCTGGAGAAACCGGGGTAACGGACTTGGCGGAGAGCTTCGCGGATGAAATCGGGAGTCATGGACAGGAAGAGTGTTACCCATTCGGGCTCAGGTGCAAAGCGTTTGTGAGAAATCCTATGGCCGTGGTTGACTCAGCGGGAAATCAGCCGGAATACTCTTTGTCTCTACCGCTCAAAGAAATCATGGAAAACGTCATCATCATCGGAACCGGCTGTGCGGGATACACCGCCGCCATCTACACTGCCCGCGCGAATCTGACCCCGCTGATGCTTTCTGGCACCCAGCCTGGCGGGCAGCTCACCACCACCACGGAGGTGGAGAATTGGCCCGGCAACCCGGAGGGAATCATGGGGCCGGACCTGATGATGAACATGCAGGCGCAGGCGGAGAAATTTGGTGCACGCATCGCATGGGCGAGCGTGGAATCCGTGGAGAAGCGCGCGGATGGCACTTTTTTCCTGAATGCCGGCTCTGAATCTTACGAGGCGAAAACGGTGATTATCGCCACCGGTGCCGCGCCGCGCCACTTGGGCCTTGAGGGGGAGAAAAAACTCATCGGCCGCGGGCTTACGTCTTGTGCGACTTGCGATGGCGCCTTCTACCGGGATGTGCCCGTCTGCGTGATCGGCGGCGGTGATAGCGCCTGCGAAGAAGCGGTGTTTCTCACCCGTTTCGCCAGCAAGGTGTATCTGATTCATCGCCGCGATGAGCTGCGAGCCTCCAAAATCATGGCGGATCGTGCCCTCGCCAACCCGAAAATTTTTCCGATCTGGAACTCGACCGTTTCCGAATACCTCACGGACGAAAAAGGAGAAATGCGCGCGGTGATGCTCGAAAACCTCATCAACGGCGAGAAAAAGGAACTTGAGGTCGCTTGTGTTTTCGTCGCCATCGGCCACGTTCCGAATAGCAAATTTATAGGTGAATTGGTGGATAAGGACGAAAATGGCTACATCCTGCAAACCCCCGGACGCACTGCCACCAAGACGGCCGGTTTATTTGCCGCTGGCGATGTGGCCGATCACTACTATCGGCAGGCGATCACCGCTGCCGGGCAGGGCTGCGCGGCAGCGCTTGAAGCGGAACGTTATTTGACCGATTTGGAGTGATTCTTTAAACCAGTAGGTTTTTGCTGACATTTAAGGGAAATTAGACAATAGTTTTCCCGTAGCAATTAATTGCCTACTTTCCATGCACCTCCCCATTTTAGTTTTTGCCGAATGCGGCACCTTTCCTACTGACCAAGATTTCAAATGAAAATCGGGGACACGGAAAAAATCGTCATCACGGGTGCCAGCTCAGGCATCGGACGCGAGCTCGCCTGCCAACTGGCGGGCGAAGGTAAAGAGATGTGGCTGATCGGGCGTGATGACGAGCGGCTCGCCCAAGTGGCAGCCTTCGCCCGCGAGAAAGGTGCGGTGGCGCACGCGGTTTTGTTGGACCTCATGGATTTTGACCAAGCGAACCGCTTTCTCAATGAAACATTCCCGCCAGAGGTGCGGGTGGATGGCGTCTATCTGGATGCGGCGATCAGTATCTTCGGCGAGATGAAGGATATCCTGATCGCTGATTGGCAAAAAGTCTATGACAGCAATCTTGCCAGTCCGGTGCAGTGGGCGCTCCATTTCTATCAGAACATGATCCTGCACAAGGCGGGTAAGATCATTTTCATCTCCTCACTTTCCGCCTGCACCGGCTATCCCACCGCCATCCCCTATGCCACGACCAAGGCTGGCCTGTTAGGGTTTTATAAAAGCCTTAAGTACGAGGCTAAATCGCATGGAATATCGGTCCATCTCGGCGTGCCGGGGTTTGTGGATACCGGGATCTATCAAGCGGCCATCTACCGCGAGACCACCTATCAAAAGACCATGGCTGAGATTCGTTCTCTCGGATATCCACTGCTCACGGCAAAGGATGCGGCCTCACGGATTCTCAAAGG
>JBBRIB010000162.1:0-6699 GCA_038221745.1 Verrucomicrobiales bacterium | reverse complement strand
CTCGCTTCTACTTTTTGCTCGGTGCTGAGTTTTGCAGAAATCACATCGAGCAATTTGCTGGCATCCTTATCGCCGCGTTCTCCGGCGAGAGTGGCAAGCGCCCAGGCTTTGACGGGATCGGACTTGGTGCCAACGCCATCGTTGATCAGGCGGGCGAGAGCAAGAGTGGCGGGGCCGTGGCCTTGGTTCGCGGCGAGGGTGTAGAGTTGGCCGGCGTTTTCGAGGCTTTGTTCGGCGCCTGCTCCACGCTCGTAAAGTGTGGCGAGATTGTTCTGCGCTTGGGCGTAGCCGGCCTTGGCGGCACGGGTGAGCCAGGCGACACCAGCGATGGTATCAGTTCCGGCGAATTTCCCTGACAGATAGAGCAAGCCCATTTCATTTTGCGCCTCGACGAGGTTACCATTGGCGGCGGCGAGGAGGTGGCCGTAGCCGGTGAGGAGATCGGGTTTTTCTCCGGAGAGCGCTTGCACGGCGAGGCGGAAGCTGGCGACGGGATTGCCTGCCTCCGCGGCTTTCTGCAGGAGGGCGTAACCCCGGGTGCTGTCTTTTTCCACACCTTTGCCCTCGATGTAGAAATCCGCGGTGCGCAGGATGCAATCGATCTGCCCGACATCTTTGCCGCGCTCATACTCAGCGAGGGCGGCTTTGAGGTCTTTTTTGACGTTTTCCTCGTAGTCGCCGAGAGCGAGGTAAGCGGAGTATTCTTTGCCTTCGATGGCCTTCTTGAGCCAATCGCGGCCTTTCTTTTCATCGCGGATTTTCTCGTCGCCACTTAGATAGCGTGAGCCGAGGGCGGCCATCGCGCCCACGTTGCCGAAGCCGGCGGCCTTGGCGTAAGCGGCGATGGCTTTCTCAGGGTTCTTGAGTTCAGGAAATCCGAACTGCCCTTCATTGAAACGGGCGATGAGAAGCAGGGAAGGGACATCCCCGGCATCGGCGGCTTGTTGCCACCAGAAGATGGCTTTGTCAGGATCTGCGGTGGGGGTGAGAAGGCCGCGGAGGTAAGCCTCGCCAAGGATGCGGGCGGCGACGGTGGGATCATCTTTGGCCGCCGTTTCAAGGGCGAGGCGGGCTTGGTTTCGCTCGTCTTCTTTTTCGGAAGCGAGGAGGATGAACGAGAGGCGGTAGATCGAGTCCTTGTGTTTTTTATCGGCTCCTTTGCGATAGTATTCCACGGCTTTTGTGCGGTCTGCCTCCACGCCTTTGCCTGATTCGTGGGCGAAACCCATGAGGTAGAGCGCATCGGCATTCCCTTCATCGGCGAGGGGTTTTGCCAGCTCCACGGCCTTGCTGTGACGGCCTGCGGCGAAGGCATCCATCGCCTCCTTTGCCGGACCTTCCGCAGCGGTGGGGGTGGCAGCCATCGTTTCCGCAGGCAGGGAGACGGCGGCATGGAGGGGAAGCGTGAAGAGGGCCGTGAGGGCGACGGCACGGAAGAGTGACTTGTTGCGCATTCCTTGGTTTACGCCAGCGCTCTCGGAGGATGCAAGTAAGAATCACGGATCATGAAACCGGCGCTTCCCAGCGGGTGCGCAGTTCGTTGATGCACTCGCCAAGCAGGACTTGATCCATCTGGTGAACTTCGTGGCCTTTTCCGAGATCTTCCAGCAGAAGGATGGTCAGTTCGCCGCCGAGGTGCTCGCGGAATTCATCAAGGCCTTCCAATACCCGGCGGCGGTCGTTGTCATCGAGCCAATCGAGCGCGGGGTGATAAATGCTGAGGCCAAGGGCCTGCAAGGTTTGGAGGATTTGCTCTGCGGTGGAAAATTTCAGGAGGCCGCAGCGGGCCGAGTAAAGGGTATCGAGCGCCAAGCCCACCGCTACGGCGGGGGCGTGAGAAAGTTGGTGGGAGCTCATCGATTCCAGCTTGTGCGCCGCCCAATGGCCGAAATCCAGCGGGCGGCTGGAGCCGGTTTCAAACGGATCCCCCCCGGTGGCGATGTGGCGCGCGTGGAGCAGTGCGGATTTTTCCACACAAATTTCGAGGGTTTCCTCGTCCAGCGCGGCGAGCGCGACGAGGTTTGTCTCGATCCAATGATAGAATTCCGCGTCCTTCACAAGAGCCACCTTCACCGCCTCCACCAAACCCGCGCGGCAGGTGGCTTCGTTTTGGGTGAGGAGGAAATTGAAATCATTGATCACCGCGAACGGCACGCTGAAGCAGCCCACCCAGTTCTTTTTACCGAAAAAATTGATCGCGCATTTGACGCCTACCCCGCTGTCATCTTGAGACAAGGTGGTGGTGGGGAAACGGAGAAACCGGATGCCGCGATGGGCGGTGGCAGCCGCATAGCCCACGGCATCCAGGAAGGCTCCGCCGCCGATCGCGAGGGCGTAGGAATGGCGGTCCAGGTGGGCGGCATCAATCCTCGCCCAGATTTCCTTGACCAATGAATCATCCGCCTTGCACGGCTCTCCGCCCGGGAAAACCTGGGAGCCGCAAAACTCGAAATCCAGCGTGCCGAAGTAAGCTTCCATCCGCTCCGCCAAGGCTGGCCATGCGTCCGCAACGGCTTCTTCGAGAAACACAATCACCCTGCGGCCCCCGCCTTCACTCAAGATCTCCGCCAACTCGGTGTTTTCCAAAGCGAAGGCATCTTTCGTGAAAACAATACGGTGCTTGAATGAAACGGGTATTTGGAAATCGTAGCGGGACATCGGGGCGCGGCAGCAGTAGCCTCGTTTACGTCCATGCGCCATTGTTTCTTGCTCCTAAAAATTTCACCTCATGCCTCATCCGGAAACTCTCTTTGAAACCCGTTGGCTCGGTCTCTACCGCATCGGCCGTTGGGACTTTGTCCGTCGCCCCCAGTCCGAGAACTGCGTCGGCATCCTCGCCATCACCCCGGAAAATGAAATCATCCTCGTCGAGCAATTCCGCATTCCCATGCAGCGCAGAGTCATCGAATTGCCGGCAGGCATCGTCGGCGATGAGCCGGAGTTTCTCGGTGAATCTCTCGCAGAAACGGCGGCGCGGGAATTGATGGAGGAAACCGGCTATCGGGCGGGCAGCATCACCCGGCTCATCGCCTCACCCACCTCGGCGGGCATGAGTTCGGAAATAATCCACCTTTTCCATGCCAAGGAACTCACTCGCGAAACCGCAGGTGGCGGCGTGGCCGGGGAAGACATCACCGTCCATCATGTGCCCTTGGCGGAACTCCGCAGTTGGCTGGCCGCGCGGGAGGCCGAGGGCTTGCTCGTCGATTTCAAAATTCTCGCGGCCCTCTGGCTCGCTGGAATTTCTTGTGAATAATCTGATTGATTCGTTTCGTAACACCCTCAGCATCCCGAACAGAAATTCACTAACCAATCCATGAAACGCCGCTCACTTTTCACCATGATTCCCGCCGCCTCAGTCCTTCTCGCCCTGCGCTCAAACGGCGCACCGCTGCCAGCCCCAGCGCTGACCGAAGCAGGTTTTGCCATTTCCATCCAATGTTGGTCCTTCAAAGAGTTTTCCCTATTTGAAGCCATCGAAATGGCAGCAGCCGCCGGCATGGGCGGTGTCGAAGTTTTCAAAGGCCAGAAGCTCGGTGGCGATCATGGCGACGTGGTCTTCAGCGAGGATCTCCCGGACGAAAAAGTGCAAGCCCTGCTCGATCACCTCAAGAAAAACAACCTCGTCGCTGTGAACTTCGGCGTGGTGGATATCCCGAACAACGAGGATAAAGCCCGCAAGTTTTTCGAAATGGCCAAGAAGCTCAACCTCTACGGCGTGACCACCGAAGCCCTCGGATCCATCGATCTCCTCGAAAAATTCGCCAAGGAATACGATGTCAAAGTCTGCTTTCACAACCACCCCAAGCCCACCGCGCTTTGGAATCCTGATACGATTTCCAAAGCCCTCGAAGGCCGCCACGAAAATCTCGGCTTCTGCGCGGACATCGGCCACTGGGCCACCTCTGGCTTGGACCCCTTGAAAGTGATAAAAAAAATCGCGCCACGCGTTCGTTCTTTCCACATGAAAGACCGCGCCTCCATCACCGAGTGGTCCCACGACCGCCCCTTCGGCACCGGTGTTATCGACAACGTCGCCATTCTCGATGAAGTCCGCAAACACGGCTTCGCGGGCAACGTCACCGTCGAATACGAGCACAACTGGAAAACCAATCTCCCCGAAGTCGCCCAATGCGTAGGCTACCTCCGCGCCTACTCGAAGATGCGGGCATCCTGAGCGAACTGGCGTTTTGCGATATTATTCCCGAACGGGAAAAATTACTTGAATTAGCTCTCAAACTGTGTCGTAATTCCCGAACGGTAACGAAAGAAAGCTAAAGCATGTCTGCAGAAGGAATTGGAAAAAAAGTGAGAGCACAGCGCAAATTGTTAGGGATGACCCAAGCGGAACTCGCGCTTGTTTCGGGAACGGGGGTGAGGTTTATCAGTGATTTGGAGAATGGTAAGGATAGCTGTGAATTGGGGAAAACGCTTAAAGTTTTGAAAAATCTCGGGATCGAATTGCTTCTCGGCACCCAAGGACAATAGTGATTATGGCCAGGATTCTCGAAGTGTTTTTGAACGAGCAAAGTGTTGGCCGTCTAAAGCAGGATGATTCGGGTTCGCTTTGGTTTTCCTACAACGATGAATGGCTGGGATCGGATTCAGCGATGCCATTGTCCGTATCACTTCCGCTTCGCACTCAACCTTTCAGTCGAAACGAGTGTCGCCCTTTTTTTGCTGGCTTGTTACCGGAGGAAGCCAGTCGTTCGTTGATCGCCAAAGCTTTCGGCGTTAGCGATAAGAATGATTTCGCTCTTTTGGAAAAGATAGGGGGCGAATGTGCCGGCGCGGTGAGCTTGATCCCACCAGGCGAACGCCCAATGGACGGGATGGCGAGCTATCGTGAAATCTCAACTGCCGAGCTTGCCGATAAAATCCTGGATCTACCAAAACATCCGCTGCTTGCAGGACAGGAGGGTATTCGTCTTTCTCTGGCAGGAGCACAGGGCAAACTGGCTGTCGCGATCCGCGATGGAAAATTCTTCCTACCGCTCAATGGCTCGCCGAGCACTCATATTCTAAAACCACAAGGGGCACACTTCGAAGGGTTGGTGGAAAACGAGTTTTTCTGTATGCGACTTGCTGCTTCCGCCGGACTGGAAGCCGCAACCGTGGCGATTGGGACTGCGGGCAAAGAGCGGTTTTTACAAGTCGAGCGTTATGACAGAAAAGTGCTTTTGGGAGGTGATCTGAAGAGGGTGCATCAAGAGGATTTTTGCCAAGCATTGGGGATTCCACCCGAGTTGAAATATCAGCAAGAAGGTGGGCCAAATTTGAAAAAATGCTTCGCAATTCTTCGCTCCGTTTCATCGGTTCCAGGGCCCGATGTGTTGCGATTGTTCGATGCGGTTGTTTTCAACTATCTCATCGGCAACAATGATGCACACGGGAAAAACTTCTCATTTCTATTCGACAGTCGTCGGGCAACACTTGCGCCCCTCTATGATTTGGTTTGCACACAAGCTTACGAAGGAGTCGCTGCTGAAATGGCGATGAAGATCGGCGACGAAAGGAATCCACAGCGGATTTTCACCAAAAACTGGAGGAAGTTTTTTGATGCTTCTGCTCTTGGACAAGCTCAGGCTACAAAACGGCTTAAATCTCTGGCGGGAAAAGTCCAAGCGCTTGTTGAGGGCATGGAATCCACCTCGCCTGGATGGAAAATGTGCTCTCCATGGGTGATTGCGAATTGCGGCAATCTTCTAAATCTAGGGTGGGACGAAAAATGATGCGTCCAATTTGTCTTACTTCTAAAAGTTGCCAGCCCTGCCGCCAGAGGCTTAGCTCACCGCCGTGATGATTTCTCTCGAAGATGCCCGTGCATCGATCCGCTCTCACTCGGCTGCTCTCCCGGGAGTGGCGATGGCTCTGTCAGAATCTAACGGCAGAGTGCTTGATGAACCGCTTTTGTCGGACGGATTTTATCCTTCGGGCGAGCGCTCTACCATGGATGGTTATGTGATCGGTGGCGATGAAATCCCGGGTAAATTTACCATCGTCGGGGAGGTGGCAGCCGGTGCGACCCCATCTCACACGCTTGGAAAAGGCGAAGCCCTACGGATCTTCACCGGTGCCCTCATTCCCGCAGGCGGTGGACGGGTGATCATGCAGGAAGACGTGGTGAGGGAAGGGGATGAAATCTCAGTCGCCCGATTTTCAGAAAATCGGTTCATCCGCGAGAAGGGCACGGAAGCGCTACCCGGCCAAATCCTACTACCTGCTGGCACACGTTTAGGGCCAGCGGAAATCGCCATCCTAGCCCAAGTGGGAGCCGTTCAACCTGAACTCATCCGCCGCCCTGTCATCCGCCACCTCGCGACCGGGGACGAACTCGTGGCTCCTGCTGCGCAGCCCGGCCTCGGACAAATCCGCGATACCAACTCCAGTTTGCTCGCCGCGTTGTTGGGCGAAATGGGACTTCATGATCTCCATTCCACCCGCGTGGCCGACGATCGCGAGGCGCTGGCCTCACTCGCGGAGGGCACGTGGGATGTGCTGCTCATTTCCGGCGGGGCCAGTGTGGGTGACTATGATTTCGGCGCGGAGACGCTCCGTCGGCTGGGTTTTGAAATTCATTTTTCGCGCGTGAACCTGCGCCCCGGCAAGCCGCTCACCTTCGCCACCCGCGGAAGCCAAATCGCGTTTGTGATTCCTGGCAACCCGGTTTCGCACTTCGTTTGCTTCCACGTTGCCATC
>JBBRIB010000161.1:0-6732 GCA_038221745.1 Verrucomicrobiales bacterium | reverse complement strand
ACTGCTCGCGTGCTGCTTGAGACTGGCGAGATCGATGAACTCCAGTGCGGACTCGTGGGTCGCTTCCAGCACCACATCCGGCGCGCAATCCAATTCAAAGGCTTCCTGCCAGCGGGCGGCACACAAGCACCATTGGTTTCCGGGCTTCAATCCCGGAAAATTCGACTCCGGGCGAGGAGTGCTCAGGTCATTACCCCGTTGTTTTGAAAAGGCCAAAAAGCGTTCTGTGACCCTCGCGCAGACGACGTGGACACCTTGATCGCCAGCGCCTGTGCGGCAGCAGCCATCGCGATGCCAGCCCGTGAGAGGATCGGTTGAGCAGGATTGCAGGACGGTGCCGAGGACGTTGCGGGTTTCGATTGCCATGCAAGGAACATAGACTCAAACGTTCGATTTTCCAAATCAAGAGTTTGAAAAACGCTTGGATGAGTTCTTCTCGATTTACTCTCGCGCTGTGCCGATTTTTCCGGCAATCTCACCCCGTGAAGTTTTGTCTCAAATCGCTTTTTCTCGCTTCGGCACTTTTGTTAGATGCGTTTGCATCCACCATCATGGTCGTGCCGGTTTTTGAACCCTTGAGCCTTCGTGGTACCGATGGCGATGCCGCCGTTACCGATGTGGGCGAGGCCCTCCAGGCTTGCGTCATGGCCCGCCCGATGGCCCTGAGCGGAGCGATGCCGGAAGATCTCGTGACCGCCATCCGAAGTCCTCATCTCATTCCGACGAACAATCCAAATTACAAGATCCAGGAGGCCAATCTGCTGGTTCTTTGCAATATCCTCCTTCAGGCGGAGATGTCGGAAACCGGGCTGCTGGTGAAAATCGATGTCGCGCAGCTCACCATTCCGCCCGATGTGGATCTCACAACCCGGCAGATTTTAAAGCTAGCCATCATCGCCGTGCGGAAAACTCTTGAAGAATACCAGCGCCCGCAGCCAAAGCCGCTCTCGGTCATTCTCACGATTGAGGGCACCGACGAGGCGAAGGCCACCTTGCGTGAACTCAATTCCAATTTCACCATTGGCGAGGAAGGGGCTGCGAACTGATGAAACGATTCGCATTCAAAATGAAGCTCAAGCCCGGAAACGAAGCCGAGTATTCAGTGAGATTCAACGTGACCGCCGCCGTCGCCGTTGCTTAAACTCCCCGCAGCCAGAACACCTATGGGAAACTTCGCCGCTTTTGAACAAAAAATGTCCGCCGCCGGAATGGGCGAGGCCGCCATCCGTGCCTTCCGCCGAAATTACGAAGCATTGCTCCGCGAGGAGACCGGGATGATCCCGGAAGGCTCGATCACCCCGGCCACAGACCTTGCCACTTTGGAATCCATTGCCGTAAGCACGCTACCTGATCCAGCCCTAACAGCCCAAGCGGTGGTCATCAAGCTCAATGGCGGACTCGGCACGGGCATGGGCTTGCAAGGGCCCAAAAGCCTGCTCTCGGTGAGGGAAGGCGTGAATTTCCTCGATCTGATGGTGCGACAGATTCTCGACCTCCGCGCCACCAGCGGTGCTCCGGTCCGACTGCTTTTGATGAACAGCTTCAGCACCAGTGCGGACACGCTCGGTCATCTCGAACGCTATCGTTCCGAAGGCCTCGCGGATGCCGCCGAAGTGGAATTGATGCAAAACCAGATTCCGAAAATCGATGCTGCCACGCTCGCCCCTATCGAGTGGCCCGCAGATCCGGATCTTGAATGGTGCCCGCCGGGCCATGGCGATCTCTACCCGGCATTGGTCGGTAGTGGTTGGTTGGACCGGCTGCTCGCCGCGGGAGTGAAATACGCCTTTGTTTCCAATTCAGACAATCTCGGAGCCATCCTCGATCCGGTGATCCTCAACTATTTCGCGGACTCAGGAGCGCCGTTTCTCATGGAAGTGACTCGCCGCACCGCCGCCGACCGCAAGGGCGGGCATCTGGCTGTTCGGAAAGCGGATGGCAGGCTGCTGCTGCGTGAGACTGCTCAGACCTTGGAGGAAGATGTCGAGGCGTTCCAAGACATTGATCGGCACCGCTATTTCAACACGAACAACCTATGGTTGCGCCTTGATCTCCTCAAGGAGCAGCTGGCGGCCGACGCGGGCGTGCTGCCTTTGCCGATGATTCGGAACAATAAAACCGTAGATCCCCGCGATAAGAAATCGCCGGCGGTGATCCAGTTGGAAATCGCAATGGGTGCGGCCATCGAGTGCTTTGCCGGCTCCACCGCCCTTGATGTGCCGCGCAGCCGCTTCGCCCCGGTGAAAACGACGGCCGATTTGCTCGCGCTCCGCTCGGATGCCTATGAGGTGCTTGCGAACGGGCAGGTCCGCCTCGCGGCCTCTCGCGAAGGCGTGCCACCGGACATCGCCCTCTCGGACGAATACAAACTGGTTGATCAAATCGAGCCACTCGGCACCCCAAGTCTCATCGGCTGCCGCTCGCTTAAAATCAGCGGTCCGGTCCAGATTGCGCCGGGCGTGATCATCGAAGGGGATGTGGAAATTTCCAATTCCAGCGGTGAGAGAAAAACCCTTACGGCGGGGAGCTATCGCGACCGGATCGTGGAACTTTAGAGGCTCAGGCTTGGGATCGCTGGTGGTGGAAGCGGTTTTGCAAATGATTCTCAAACTTCCGTGATGACAGGCTTGCCAAGCTGGGAATCCAACTCTATTGCCTGCGCCCCTATGGCATCTATTGGTCCTTTTTCATTCCCACAAGGCGGCTTCGAAGCTGCGGTTTTTGATTGTGATGGCACGTTGGTGGACTCGATGCCGGCCCATTTTGAGGCGTGGTGTGAAGCACTGGCACTCCATGGAGCAGGCGGAATTTTTAAAGAAGATGTATTCTTCGCAATGGGTGGCAGGCCCACACTCGACATCGTCGTGGAGCTCAATGATGAATATGACTTGAAGCTGGATCCCATCGCCGTGGCGTTTGCCAAGCGCGAGGCATTTTTAAAACGTCTTAACACCGTCACGCTGATCGAAGAGGTCGCGAAATTCGCCGAATCCCTCCGTGGAAAAATGCCGCTGGCCATCGCCACCGGCGGTTCCCGGATGGTGATCGAGAAAACTCTCAAAATTGTCGGCATTTCTGATTGGTTCGATGAAGTGGTGACTGCGGACGACGTGGCAGAGGGCAAGCCCGCTCCTGATATTTTCCTCCGGGCCGCTGAATTGTTAGGCGTGCATCCCACCAAGTGCCTCGCACTCGAAGATGCTCCAGCAGGGATTCTCTCCGCCCAACGCGCCGGCATGCAGGTCATCGCCATTCCAACACCATTGGTTTCCAGCAATGTGTGAGGTTCCCCGTTGTTTTGGATGACGGGGCGTAGCGTTCATGGGCTGATGCATTTGATGAAATTGGATTTCTAAGCGGGGGATAAATCCGCAGTTTGCGCCATTTGTGTGCTGCCGTGTGATCCTTCCGCACTCAATCTCCATTCACGGAATTCATACTGGTGCCGAGAACGAAAACTAGTGCCGTTCGTTCCAGAGAGAAGATTCGGCTACAGGCGGATCAACCTTCGACTTCCAGCCCCTGTTGCTTAAGGATCACAATGGCGGCGAGAACTCCGTCTTCGATGGTGAGGTGGGAGTTGTCCAGAACGATGGCACCGTCGGCGACCATGAGGGGGGCGTGGATGCGCTCGCTGTCCGCCGCATCCCGTTTGGCGACGGAATCCACCTCGCCCACGTGGGTGCGGCGGGCGGCGCGGACCTCTTCATCGGCATCGACGTAGATTTTGTAGGGCGTGTTAGGAAAGACCACGGAACCGATGTCCCGGCCTTCCATGACGATGCTGGTGTGATCGAGGTAGCCGCGCTGAAGGTTGACGAGTTTTTCCCGCACCTCCGGGATGGCGGAAATGGCGGAGACGTTGGCATTGATGGCCTCGCTGCGGAGTGCGCCGGTGGGATCAACGCCATCAATGGTGATGGTGGATTCATTGGCAATTTCCCCGCAGTGGATCTGGATGCGATCAAGCATGGCGACGACGGCCGCGTCATTCGCTGGATCGATTTTTTCCTGAAGCGCCTTCCAGGTGATGGCGCGATACATGGCTCCCGAATTCACCATGACGAGGCCGAGGTGCCTGGCGAGTTCGCGGGCGAGAGTGCTTTTTCCCGAAGCGGCCGGACCATCGATGGCGATGGCGAAGCGGGGCTGATTGGGGATGGGTGAACTCACGCGGTTGGAAATGATGTTAAATGAAATGATTCTCCTAGTGCTTCATTCGCGGGTGAGAGTGGGCAGGATGAAATTTTCCGGGTTGGACTGCTCGCTGCGGATGGCATTGAGGTGATGGGAAAATCCCGGGTAGGAGGTGTTTACGCATTCGGTGTTTTTGATCACCGTCTCGCCTTTGGCAAAGAGGCCGGCGATGGCAAACGCCATCGCGATGCGGTGATCGCCACAGCTATCGATGGTGGCACCCTTGAGGGGTTTGCCACCGGTGATTTCCATGCCGTCGTCAAATTCATCGACCTCCGCACCCATCGCACGGAGCCCTTGCACGACGGTGGAGATCCGGTCGGTTTCCTTCACCCGCAGTTCTTTGGCATTGCGGATGATGGTGCGGCCTTGGGCGAGCGCGGCAGCCACGGCGATGACAGGAATTTCATCAATCAGATTCGGCACTTCTTCTTCGAGAATGGTCGTGGCGGTGAGGGAGGCACCTTGGATTTCGATATTACCAATCGGCTCGCCACCCGATTGGTGGACGATTTCCTTCATGTGCGCACCCATGCGGCTGAGGACTTTGAGGATGGCCGTGCGGGTGGGATTGAGGCCGACGTGTTTTATCAGGAGGTGGGAACCGGGAAGGGCGGCTGCGGCGACGAGCCAGAAGGCAGCGCTTGAAATGTCACCCGGCACGGTGAAGTCACAGGACTCGGGGATTTGCCCGCCGAAAATGGAGATGGCCTTGCCCTCGTGGCGGGTGCTCACGCGGAAGGAGGCGAGCATGCGCTCCGTGTGATCGCGCGTTTCCGCAGGCTGGATGACGGTGGTGGTGCCTTCGGTGAAAAGGCCGGCGAGGAGAATCGCGCTTTTCACCTGGGCACTCGCGACGGGCATTTCATAGGTGATCGGCGCGAGTTTGGCAGGATGAATGCAGAGGGGAGCACAGCCGGGTTTCCCACCGCGGGTTTCCATCCTGGCACCCATTTGACCGAGTGGCACGGTGATGCGGCCCATCGGGCGGGAAGAAAGCGAAGCATCTCCAAACAACTCGGAGGAGAAATTTTGCCCGGCGAGCAAGCCGGCCAACAGGCGCATCCCGGTGCCTGAGTTCCCGCAATCGATGGGTGCGGCGGGGGCTGTTAGTTTCATCGATTGCCCATGGATACGCAAATTGATCGGGCCGTATCCCCTGAGTTCATCAAGCACCTGGTGCGGGGCACCCAGCGCCTTCATGGCATTGAGCGTGTTTACACAATCCTCGCTAGGGAGGAAATTCCGGATGGTGCAAACTCCGTTCGAAAGACCGCCGAGAATGGCCGCACGGTGAGACATGCTTTTATCGCCGGGGACGCTGAATTCCGCGTGAAGACGGGAGATGGCTTTAACTCGAAATTCTGACATGTGGAATGAGGCGGCGTTGGGACTAACTGAAAGAGTTCATGGGATCGCGCCGCTGCTTGGCGGTGAGCAGCCAGGAGAGGGCTTTTTCCTGATCACCGTTTTCGAGGTGGGAGAGGATTTCCCGGAGATCGGCGATGGATTCACGGAGCGGGGCGATGAGGGCTTCGCGATTTTCGATGACGATTTCCGCCCACATGGTGGGATTTCCTGCCGCGACGCGGGTGGTATCACGCAGGCCGCCACCGCCGAAGCGGCCTTCGGTATGGTCTTTCAAGCAGACCCGCGCGGCACTGGCCGCGATGACGTGAGGCAGGTGGCTGATACGGGCGACGAGTTCATCATGGATGGCGGCGCTCATCCATGCGGTGCGGCAGCCGATGGATTTCCAAAAACGTTCGAGCGCCGCGGTCTTCTCAGCGGGTGCGCCCTCGTCGTTGGTGAGAAGGCAGGCCGCATTTTGAAAGAGAGTGGCACTCACGGCGGAGAGCCCGTTGCGCTCGGAACCCGCCATCGGGTGGCTCCCGATGAAATGAAGTTTCCTCCCGGCAAGCAGCGGTGGGATGCTTCGGTGCGGAGTGCGCTTGACGCTGCCGACATCGGTGATAAGGCAATTATCAGGAATCCCAGCCTCCAACGCAGCACTCACCAGTGAGGCCATCGCACCTACCGGCACGGCAAGAATGATCAGATCCGCCGCTTGCACGGCCTTCGCCAAATCCGCAGTGACTCCGGAAATCCCAAGGGCAAGGGCCTCATCGACGGACTCTTGCTTGCGAGCCCAGAGCTGCACCTGAGGTGGATTTCCCAATGCATCAAGCGCAAGTGCCATCGAGCCACCGAGCAGGCCGCCGCCAAGAATTGCAATGGTTGGAAAGTCTGGGTTCATTCAACAATGAAACCGGATCCAGTGAACCGGACCCGGTCGATGATTTTAAACAAGCATGCCGGAAACGCGGAGTGGCAGATCAAGGCACCCGGAAGTATTTTTTATCCGCCGCAGGATAGGTGGGATCCTGCACCAGCGTGCCACTTGGGATATCGCGAACGTCCACCACCTTGTTATTGTAGGGGCTGAAGACGAATCCTTCTTTGCCGGGAACCTTGTTGGCAACACTGTAGTCACGCTTCTCTTGAGCGGGCTTGGGTGTCGTGCTGGTCTCGCCG
>JBBRIB010000160.1:0-6741 GCA_038221745.1 Verrucomicrobiales bacterium | reverse complement strand
CCAGTAAGGTCTGGTAGGTTTCCCCGCTTACAAATTATCGATGCGGCCGCATCAACCATTTGTAAATTCTTCGTGAAGCTTGCCCAAGCCAGTTCCACGTTCCAAGCTCTGGCGAGTCCGTCCCGCATCCATCATGTCCACCTGGCGCCCGATCACCCCACCCCCGTTTTGGAAGCGCTGGCTTCCTGAGTGGACCCATGTCTGGGTGAGATTGGGATTTCAGCTCGGTATGATCGGTATGATCGTTCTATCAGGATTCGCCTTTTACTACTTCACTTTGGCGATGCGCTTCGACCTGAATGAGATCACCAAGCTCCCGGCGGGAACGACTTTTTACGACAAGGATGGCCAGGAAATTTCCGTGCCCGGCGGGATAGGGAGAAAACTGGTGAAGCGGGAGGAAATCCCGGATTTTCTGGTGAAATCCCTGCAAGCCCGCGAAGATGCTCGTTTCTTCGAGCACAATGGCGTGGACTTCCGTGGTCTTGCCCGGGCGACATTCCGCAATCTCAAGGACCGTGATTTCACGCAGGGGGCTTCCACGCTGACCATGCAGCTTGCGCGCAATAGTTTTAACATCAAACAGAAATCGATGCATCGGAAGTTTCTGGAAATCGCGCTGACGCTTCGAGTGGAATCGCGCTACACCAAGGATGAAATTCTCACAAACTATTTGAATCGGATCTACTTCGGCGCGGGTGCCGATGGCATCGAACAAGCGGCGCGGACATACTTTGGAAAAACCACCAAAGATCTCAGTGAAGGAGAATGCTCACTCATCGTGGGAATCATCCGCGGGCCGCATGTTTTCTCGCCACTCCGCAATCTGGATGCCGCGCTTGAACAACGCCGCCAAACGCTCAATCGCCTGGTCACCATGGGCGTGATCGATCAGACAAAACGCGATCGCATCGCTGCTGAACCGGTCAAGCTTGTCTCCGAAGAGCAGCGCGAATCTCAAACTTCCTATGCCATCCAAGCCGTCCGCCGCGAGCTTGACCGGGTGCTCGAAGTTGGCGATATCGCACTGGGTGGCCTGCATGTTCACACGACGATCAACATGGCATGGCAAGGCCGTCTGGAAGTCGAGCTGACGCGCGCCGTGGAGCAGTTGGAAAAGGAAAAGACCTGGAAGCACCCGACGGAGGCTGGGTTTATCGCAGGCAGCAAGCCCACCTATCTTCAGTATGCCGCCGTCACCACCGAGACCCGCAGCGGGGCGATCCTCGCGCTGATAGGAGGACGAAATTACAGTCACTCGCGGATTGATTTCACCCGCAGCAGTCGCGACCTTGGCTCGGCTTTCGAGCCCTTCGTGGCGGCGGCGGCGGCCGAGCGGGGGAAGCTCGTGCTGCCCGGAAGGCCGGTGCAAACCGGGCGCCAGATCGGTCCCGCCGAGGTGGAGAGATTGGCCAAGCGCTGCGGCATCAGCGGCCCCTTTGTGGCGACGGAAGATTTGTTTCGAGGGGCGGTGGCCGCCACCCCATTGGAGATGTCCATCGGTCTGGCGACGCTTGGAAACAAGGGTAAACGCCCGACGCCCTACATGATTCGTGAGATCCGCGATGCTGCCGATGAAGTCATTTACAAGGCCAAGCCCGAGCTAAACTCCGCCTTGTCTGCAAATGCCGCGATGGATGGCACCAGCGTTTTAAACAAGACCAATGGCACGCGTTGTTTTACCGGAGCAACGGGTTCCGAGCGGGAGGCATGGACGTTGCGGCTTGGCCCGAGCGGTGCCACCGCCATTTGGCTTGGTTTTGATAAGCCCACCGCCATCGCTCCCGAGCCAAGGCTGAAGGCGCTGTTAGATGAGTTTGTGGAGCGGCTGGGAAATAATTGAAGGCGGTGTGACTTACTTCGGAGTCTCAGCGGCCGGCTTTTCCTCCTTTGCGGGAACATGGATCAAGCCGCCGCCATTGATGCAATAGCGCTGATCCGTCGGTGTCTTGAAGCCTTCACCTTCGAAGACGTGGCCCAGATGGCCATCGCATTTGGCACAGACCACTTCGATGCGGACCATGCCCATCGAGATGTCCTTTTTGATTTTCACATTCTCCGCTTTGGCAGGATCATAGAACGAAGGCCAGCCGCAGCCGGAGTCGAATTTCTGCTCGGAGGAAAACAACAATGCGTTGCAACCCGCGCAATGGTAAGTCCCCTTCCCTTGCTTTTTAAACTCTTTGTAGATCGCCCCGTTGGCCGCTTCCGTCCCGGCCTCACGCAGGATTCGGTATTGCTCCGGGGTCAGTTCCTTTTTCCACTCCTCAGCGGTTTTCGTCACTGTCCCAGTGGGCTCGGCTGGTATTTCTGTTCTCACTTCCATGGCTTCTTGTTTATCCCCGGCGGAGCACGAAGCAAGACCCAGGGAGAAAATCAGTAGAATTAAAAACCGGTTCATTTTCATATGGCGTATGGATGAGATCACCTGATTCTCATCCGCTTCCCGATTTCTGCAAGAGCAGGAATCAGGCGAACTGCTCTTGAAGCACCGCCTTGGCGAAGTCCCGGTTCATCCGTGCGATGTGGGCCACGCTGATTTCCTTCGGGCAGGCTGCTTCGCACTCATATTGATTGGTGCAGTTCCCGAAACCTTCCCCATCCATTTGGCGGACCATCGCGAGCACCCGTTTGTTGCGCTCCGGCTGGCCCTGCGGCAGATGCCCGAGGTGGGAAACCTTCGCCGAGACAAACAACATCGCGGAAGAGTTTTTACAAGATGCCACGCATGCCCCGCAACCGATGCAAGCCGCCGCATCAAAGGCGCTGTCCGCATCATTTTTGGGAATCGGCACCGAGTTTGCATCCACGCCGGACCCCGTGCGCACATCCACGTAGCCGCCAGCCGCCACGATGCGGTCGAAAGCACTGCGGTCCACCATCAAGTCCCGCACCACTGGAAACGCATTCGAGCGGAATGGCTCGATCCAGATGGTATCGCCCTCGGCGAACTTGCGCATGTGAATCTGGCAGGTGGTGATCCCGCGCTCCTTGCCATGTGGGATGCCGTTGATGGTGAGCGAACAAGAGCCGCAAATTCCCTCGCGGCAGTCATGATCAAAATGGATGGGCTCCTCGCCTTTTTCAATAATCCCGGTATTGACGATATCAAGCATTTCAAGAAACGAGGCCTCCATCGGGATCCCGCGCGCATCGTAAGTCTCGATCTTACCTTTGGCCTTCGGGCCGCTTTGCCGCCATACTTTGAGTGTCAGATTCATTGGAAATTTACGCTGCGTATTTTTCAAAAAAGCCGTGATCCACTGGCCTTCCTTGGTTCGTGCGTAGCCTAGAACCGATTGCGCTTCGTGCTAGAAAAAAATCGGTCCAGCGCAGGAAATGAGGAGAGAAAGATGGGATTGGCGGCGGAGCAAGACTACTTTGCTGGAGCGGTGATTGCATTTTGGGGCGGGCGGGGGTGGACTCACAACAAGATGCTCCGACAACGGCCTCGGGCGAGACGCACCAGCCACCCTGCGATGCTTGGAATTCTAAAAAAGGCGGGGACGGACCAAATTTTGATCCGCCCCCGAGATTGCACATTTTTCCCCCCAAATATCTCAACCGACTTTGCCAGCGTGATCGACTTCCCCCCGGAGACCGATTTCGCTCATGGCTCAGTTTCGTGAGACAGGATATGTTGGAAAGGTTTTCAGTTCACCGTGGTGGGCTGTCGCCTTTCGTTGGATGTAAGATGATCTATAAATTTAGGTTTTAGAAGTTATTTAGGGTCCCAGTTCCGGCCAACTGCTCCCAAAATCGGCCACCCGATCAGATATTCTGAAGATTCTGGTGTGAATTCGTGAGAATTTTCCAAGCTCAGGGCTTTTTGCCAGCACCGTCCCAACGTTTCCATGCTGGGGTTTTGGGCTTGTAGGTGGAAGCAGGAAGCTCATCGGCGAAAACGGAGCGCTGGCTGATACCCCGCATCATGGTGCTGATCTCCTTGGCTTCCTCCAGCAGCTCCATCATGCGTTCTCTGGTAAGGTCGGTTTTTTTCAACTCAGCCTTCACCGCCGCATCGCGCCGCTGGAGAACCGTTCCTGATAAAAGGGCCAAGGCCTGCTCCGCCGCTTGCATACCATCCAAGCTCACCCCTTCCAAGCTGGCGGCATCATGGGTGAGAGCCAAGCGATCTGCCTCACTCAGATTTGCCATGAAGACGTTCACCGCCGCATTCGAGGCGGGATCGGGTGCGGCTCCGAGAATCATTTCTAACAGGGAGATTCCTTCGATCCAGCGCTGGGCCTCGTGCAGGGTTTCAAACTGCTCGCCTAACAACCGCTGAGCCGGCCCCGAGGTGAGCGCGAGATGGCACATGAAGGCGACGATCCGGTGAAGCGGCGTTGCCACCACCTTGATCGATTGCGGGGCTGAAGCATCGGGCCTTTCCCTTACATTGTTTTTCGGACTCGCCTTGACCTTGGCCACCGCCTCGCGCAAGGCGACGGTGGATGTCTGAAGGTGGGTGGCCACGATGTTGATCTGATTTTCCCGCGCGGCGAAGTCCGTCATCAGCGAGAGCATTTCCGCGCAATCATTGAGGGCGGTCGTTCGTTCGCTGGCGGAATTGAACAGGCCGATGGCTTTACCGCGCTCGAGTTTGAAATCGAAAAAATCTTTGGCATCGGTGAGCAATTTCCGGAATGCGTCCACACCGTGGGCCTTGAGAAAGGTGTCCGGATCATCGCCGGTAGGCATTTCCACCACCCGCACCGCCAACCCTTCCGGCGCGAGTTCGCGGAAGGCTTTTTCCGTGGCGGCGAGGCCTGCTTTATCCGCATCGAAACAGATCAGCACATTGCTGGTGTAGCGGCGCAGCAGCTTGGCATGCTCGCGCGTGCAGGCCGTACCGCAGGTGGCGATGGCCTGCGCGATGCCCAGCTCGTGACAGCAGATCGCATCGATCTGCCCCTCGCACAGCAACGCCGCCTTCTCGGTTAGAATTGGCTTCTTCGCACGGTCCAGCCCGAAGAAAACGCGGGATTTCTTGAAGATGGCGGTCTCAGGGGAGTTGATGTATTTACCGCTGTTTTTGTTTTCGCGAAGCTGGCGACCGCTGAAAGCGATCGCATCGCCCAACTCATTGCGGATCGGGAACATCAGCCGATCTTGGAAACGGACGTAGAGACCCGAGTTCGGATTATTCTCATCCCTCAAGATGGCGATGCCTGAATCGATCAGCTCGCGCCCGGTGAATTTTTTCGAGCGCGCCCAATCGAGAAAAACCTTTTGGTTGTCCGGCATCCAGCCGATGGCCCAGCTCGCCGCCATCGCACCCCCGAAGCCGCGTGATTTCATGTAATCCCGGGCATGTTGGGCGGCGGGGTTTTTCATCAGCTGCTCGTGCATGAAAGCCGTGACCTCGCGATGCACGTCTAACAAACGGCCACGCGAACGGCTTAATTTCGCCGCATTCGGGTCTGCGGCTTCCTCGATCAAATGGATTCCAGCCCGCCCTGCCAATTTCCTAACTGATTCAATGAACGGCAGATTTTCATACTCCATCACGAAGGAAATCGCATTACCGCCCTTGCCGCAGCCGAAGCAGTGAAAATACTGGCGATGCGGCGTAATGGTGAACGAGGGCGATTTCTCGCTGTGAAAGGGGCAAAGCGCCTTGAACTGTGAACCCGCCTTTTTCACCTGAATATAAGAACTTATCAAATCGACGATATCCGTCGCTTCGAGCACTTTCTCAACACTTTCTTTCGGAATCTGGGCCACGGAATCTTGCTACGGGGTGAGACTAAGCCTGCCAGCGCGATCACAAAGTTTAAAATCGAATTTCGTCACTGAATTGCTTGCCAAGTGCCGCCGGCAAACTCCATTCTCCCGACCGGCCTTCCTCATAAGGGGAATTTCTGGATAACGCATGCTTAGCTCAGTGGTAGAGCACATCCTTCACACGGATGGGGTCGCAGGTTCGAAACCTGCAGCGTGCACCAGCTTAATCTCCAGCGGTCTATCAAATCCAATTTCTGGGATCGGTCGTTTGCCGACACCCCCAGCCGATGGGAATTCAGTAGGTGGCTATCCATGCTCGGGCAGATTGCAGATTGCAGATTGCAGATTGCAGATTGCAGATTGCAGATTGCAGATCCGCATTGTCCGCCAGCGCCGAGGATGACGAGCATGCTGCCGCGCCTGCCCCAACCCGCACCGCTACGTCCCCAACACAATCTGAAGATCCTTGAAAGGCAGCGGGGATCTTGAGCGAAAAATCACGTTGGTTGCTCGCCGCGGGCCATGACGACCTTGCCGGTCCGGACGGTTTCGATGATTTCAAATTGGGAGAACATGCTGATCGCAGCATCGATCTTCTCTGAGTTTCCTGAAACGAGGGCGATCATCGAGGTGGGTGTGAGGTCCACGGTCTTGCCGCCGAAATGTTCGATCATTTGAAGGGCTTGTGTGCGCTGCTCATCGCAGGCGAGGAATTTCACCATGATGAGCTCTTTCACCACGGCATCCTCGCTATCATGCTCGGAGCAATGGATCACATCGATGAGTTTGTTCACCTGCATGATAATTTGCTCGAGTCCCTTGGGATCGCCGGAGATGCCGATGGTCATGCGGGAGAAATTCGTATTGCGGCCCTCGGAGACGACGAGTGAATCGATATTGAAAGCGCGGCGTGAGAAGACCTGGCAAATCCGCATCAGGACGCCGGGCTCATTGCTCACGAGCACGGACAAGGTGTGACTCGGACCATGGGACATGGTAGGTGGCGGAAGTAAC
>JBBRIB010000159.1:0-6752 GCA_038221745.1 Verrucomicrobiales bacterium | reverse complement strand
CGGCGCGGCGGATGTGGCCGTCTTTATCGATCAGGACGATGGCCCCATCATAGTCCCATTTACCGGTGGTTTCATTCGGGTAGGTGTTTGCCTTGAGTTCGTTTTTGATGAACTTGTGGAGGGTTTTGGGTTCATTGCTGCCGAGCCACCATTGGGGGAGTTTCATCCCATTGGTGGCGGCGGTCTGTGAGAGGGTGGCGATGATTTCATCTGCGGGAAACGGATCGACGAGGAGGGAGACGAGGGTGAAATTTTTCCCGGTAGCGCGGTTTTCTGCGAGACGTTTCATGACCTCCATGCTGCGGGCGGCGATCTCCGGGTCTCTGAGGCTGAAGACGTTGATGGCGATGACGCTGCCGCGGAGATCGGCGATGTCGGCTTCTTTTCCGTCCTGGCGGAGCATGCGGAGATCGCGCTCTTTGGTGATGCGGTAAATGATGGCGGGCCTATCGTCCTTGGCTTGGCCAAGGGTCCACTTTTCATAGGCTCTGAGGACGAACACACCGCCGACGAGCATGATACCGATCAGGATGAACGCGGTGTTGCGCAGTTTCCTGGGATCGCGGATGGCAGGCTCGAGAATCAGTTGGGATGGGGTCATCGCTGGCGGAACTTAGCGGGGAGGGGCGGCTTGGCAAGTGGCGGTGGCGAGATTTTTCGGCTACTTGTGGGTGAGTTTGATTTCAAACATGAGAGGCCAGTATTTTCCGGTGACGAGGAGGTGGCCGGTGGCGGGATCGTGGGTGATGCCGTTGAGGACTTCGGCGCGGTTTGGCTTGGGCAGTTGATTGCGCAGGCCGGTGAGGTCGAGCCAGGCGGTGACGCGGCCATCGGAGGGGGAAATGCGGGCGATTTTTTCTGTCATAAAGATATTTGCGTAGATTTCGCCATCAATGAATTCGAGTTCGTTGAGTTTACTGACGGGAGCGTTGCCGTCTTTTACGGTGAGGGTTTTCCGGACGGTGAAATTCCTGGGGTTGATGAATTTCAGATCGCTGCTGCCATCGCTCATGATCAGGCTGGAGCCATCGTTCGTGAGGCCCCAGCCCTCGCCCTCGTAGGGGTGGGAGCGGATGAGCTTGAAGGTGTCTGGCTCGAAAACGTAGGCGGTTTTCTCCTTCCAGGTGAGGACGAAGAGTTCCTTGCCGAAGTGGGTGAGGCCCTCGCCGAAGACGTTTTTGGCGAGGGGGCGCTTGCGGAGGACTTTGCCTGTGGCGGGATCGAGCTCGCGGAGGGTGGATTCGCCATATTGGCCGGTGCTTTCGAAGAGCCGACCGTTCGATAGCTCAAGCCCTTGAGTGAAGGCATCTGGATCGTGAGTGCGGGTGGAAATGACTTCGAAACGGAGATTTTCCGGTGCGGGCTTGCCGCAGGAAACGAGGGCGAGGCAGGCGAGGCCGAGCAAGGAGAGGGGCTGAAGGAGCGGGTTCATGGGAAGTTGATAGGATCAGGATTTCAGATAGAAATTTCGCGAGTGGGGCCTTGGTAGGCGGCGGCTTCAAGGAGAGCATGGGCCTCGGCCTTTTCTTCGTGAAGGCGGGCAAGAAGAGTGGGAAGATCAATCGCCGGCGCAAGCGGATGCTGAGCGCAGCGGGCGAGGTGGGTTTCGAAGATTTGGAGGTGGCTGCCCTTTGCCTGTGCGGAATCCACATCGGTGCGGCCAATTTCAAAGACCGGCATGGATGAAGTGTGAATTCTGCCGGACGGCTGAAGGGAAGTGAGAAACTCGCACTCAACGTGGGCGGCGAGGTTCTGTGCCGAGGTGGTGTGAGAAAACGTGAGAACATGCTCTAACAAGGGCGAGGCGAGAAAAACAGCATCCATCGTGAGATCGCCCGCAGGGGAGGGGAGACGCTCGATTTTCACCAGCTTCCAATCCGGGTGGGCAAGGCGCCATGCTTCAAGGCTGGAGCGGAGTGGGGGCGAAATTTCGGATTCAGAGATCTCGAAGGTTTCATCGAAGTGATAGGTCTCGCGCTCGAGCTTGGAGGAGCGAAGAAGTTTCATGAGGGTGATGATCGCACTGTGAAAGAGGTTTTTCTGACGATTTCCCAACAGCACGGCGAGGGGGAGACGGTGGAAGTAGCGGGTGAAGATCCTGCGTGTGCGGCCAGCGGGGGAGACGGCGAGTTTCGCTTGCTCGGCGACCTCGATTTCCCGGAGTTTTCTCATCGCCTCCGGGTGGACGTTGCGGATGCGCAGCCAGCCTAATGGCGGTGTGGACTCGGTGCGGGTTTTCGGGCGCTCGACCCATTTCCAAAGAGAAGTGGCAAGTAAGATCGTCATGAAAGCCATGAACGAGATTGCCGGGAACATCGGGGAAAATGAAGTGATCTTATCACCAAACGCCATTGCAAGAATAAATAGTAAGACAGTGGTATAGTAGATGCCATGCCGCCAACGCTGATGTGTTAGATAGTGCTGATGTCGGCTGGTTTCGCGGTATTCAAAAATTTGGATCGTCCCGGCTTTTTTCCCTCGCAGGGCGGGAATGATGCGGACGATGAAAATGACCGCGAAGATGGTTAGGAAGAGAACGAAGTTTGATAAAACTTCTCCAAGTATCAAATAAATTACAATCACTAGGATGGGAACCCACCTCAGGCTCGTTGTTTGATAGGAGCGAGGCACCGCCAGCATCTCCCCTTCAGACACTCCCGTCTCCAGATCCACCTTGGGCAGCACCGCTCCGTCCCGCGCCATCACCCGTTCGCCGAAGCAGCGCCAATAGACGGAAGGCGTCGCTTCGGTTTCAAGGGTCTCGGGTGGAGCGTAGGGATTCATGTTAGATTCGCTTCCAACACTCGAGAAAGCCGCTGGCGAAGTCTTCGGGGCGGTTCGCGATCCATGCCTCGATCTCTGTGAGGGGAAACCACACTGCGGCGTCAATCTCCGCACTCGGGAAACGCAGGTTGCCATCGTGGTAGGTGCGGAAAAGTCTCACATGCTCCCAACCGGTGCCTGCACATGGGGAAATTCTCGCGATTTCCTCAAGCTCGCCCTCGCAAACGATGCCCATTTCCTCCTCCAGCTCGCGGACGGCTGCGGTGGCGTAGTCTTCCCCGGCATCAAGGTGGCCAGAGACGCTGGAATCCCAAACGCCGGGGCAGGCATCTTTGAGGAGCGAGCGTTTCTGGAGGAGGAGATCGCCACGTTTGTTAGAAACGAAGACGTGGACAGCGCGGTGGACGAGTTTTTCCGCATGGACTTCCGCGCGGGTGGCTTGGCCGATGACTTGGTCGTTTTCATCGACGACATCAAAGATTTCGTCCGCCTTTTGCGGGAGATCCTTGAGTGGATGGGGATCGTAGGCGCGGGCGAGATCGACCCATTGGGTGAGGGTGAGTTCCTCGCCACGGACGGTGGCGGGCAGGCTGAGCAGGTTGCAAACTTCCTCCCATGCGGGTTCTTCCGGGAGTTGTTTTTTAAGTTGTTTGCGGCGCTGGGCGAAGCCACGGCGGATGAGTTCATCGAAGAGCCGATAGTCGAACGGCGGCAGTCCCGCCACCCGTGGGCGGAGCACGGCGACGGCGGAATCGATGGTGGGCTTCGGGTAAAAGGCATCGGGCGGCACGGTGCGCAGCGGCTCGACCTCCCAGTTCGCCTGAGTGCGCAGCGAGAGAATCCCGTAGTCCTTGGTGCCGGGCTGGGCGGCGAGGCGGGTGATCACTTCCTTTTGCAGCATGATCACCGCCCGCTCGAAAGGGTGGGGGCGGCTGAGTAAATTTTTCATGATCGCACCGCCACAAGAGTAGGGGAGATTTCCTAAAAATTTCAGTTTGCGATGCTTGAAGAGCGTGCGGCCATCGAATTTCGCGCCATCGGCATGATGCACCTCCACGCTGGGCTCGTCCTTGTAGCGTTCCTTCAAAGCCGCCGCGAGGCGTGCATCGAACTCGATCAAGATCAATCGCCGCACCTTCCCCACCAGATGCACGCTGAGTGCGCCGGTGCCGGGCCCCACTTCGCAGACGGCATCGTCTTCTGAAACGTCGAGCTGGGCGACGATCCAGCGCGCCATGTTTGGATCGATCAGAAAATTCTGCCCCATTTGTTTGCTAGGCAGCACCCGCGCCTGATCCAGCACCTCCCGAATTTCCTTACCCGTCATGGCTGCCATCCATGACGCATCCCGGGCCGCTAGGCAACTCCTAGGATTTCAAACCCCTTGCGGAGAATCAAATTCTGCCAATCATTGACGCAACCGCCACTATCGTTTCCCATCCGCCCATGTCCGAGCCGAAAGCCAAAAAGCCGATTTCCTCCCACCGATGGATTCTTGGCTATCTGATGCAGGAAAAGGCGATTTTCATCCCCTCGATGGCGGCTTTGTTTTTCACCGCCTTGCTTTCACTCGCTTTCCCGTGGTTCCTCAAGGAGCTGATCGGAAATCCCACCGATGCCATGAAAAACGGAGTCGATCCCGCGCAGGTTCTCGCGAAATCGAACCGAGTGGTTCTCGAGCTTGTGGCAGTGCTCGCGCTGCAGGCGAGCATCGCGTTTTTCCGCGTGCAGGGCTTCATCCGCTCCGGCGAATCTGCGTTGAACCGCCTCCGGCGCGATCTTTTCGCGCATCTTGTTCGATTGCCGATCCCCTTTTTCCAGGAGCAACGATCCGGTGCGCTGAGCAACCGCATTTCCGCCGATCTCGGAGTGGTGCGCGATACTTTGCTCAACACCGTGCCGCAGGCTGTTAGG
The DNA here is from genome assembly GCA_038221745.1 of Verrucomicrobiales bacterium. GTDB lineage: Bacteria > Verrucomicrobiota > Verrucomicrobiia > Verrucomicrobiales > Akkermansiaceae > Luteolibacter. The sequence goes on along the minus strand of JBBRIB010000159.1, from coordinate 2,054 downwards.
CAAACGGTGATTCTCGTGGGTGGCTTGATTTTCATCTTCGTCGCCTCGTGGAAACTCTCGTTCATCATGCTCGGCAGTGTGCCCTTCGTGGTGCTGGCGATTGCCTTTTTCGGCAGGAAAGTGCGCGGATTTTCCAAGGCCGCGCAGGATTCTCTCGCAGAGGCCGGCACCGTGATTGAAGAAACCGTGCAAGGCATTGCCGATGTGAAATCCTACACCAACGAGCGCTTTGAAGGCTCACGTTACGATCGTTCACTTGAAGCATTTTTCGGTGTCACCCTGCGCGGGGCGAAACACCGCGCGGCTTTTCTTTCGTTCATCATCTTTGCGCTGTTTGGCACCATCGCCTTCGTCGCTTGGTATGGGGCGCGGATGTTGGCGAACGGCGAAATCAACGGCACCAACTTCGTTTCCTTTATTCTCTTCTCCATCTTCGTCGGAGCTTCGCTGGGTTCATTTCCTGAAATCATCTCCCAGTTCCAACAAACCGCCGGGGCCACCGAGCGCCTTCGCGAGCTGCTGGACACCGAGGCCGAGCGCACCGATGGCGACCCCGCCGCCAAACTCACCGGCTACCTCGCATTTGAAAATCTATCCTTCCGCTACCCCTCGCGCCCCGATGTGCAGGTCCTCCACGACTTGAGTTTTTTCGTCCGCCCCGGCCAACGCGTCGCTCTCGTCGGCCCATCCGGTGCGGGGAAATCCACGGTTTTTTCGCTCATTCTCGGCTTCAATGCGCCGGAAAAAGGCCAGATTCTTTTCGATAATCTCCCCGCCAGCACGCTCTCGCTTGCCGCCATCCGCTCGCAAATCGCCATCGTCCCCCAAGAGGTTCTGCTCTTCGGTGGCAGCATTCGTGAAAACATCGAGTATGGGAAACCCGGGGCCTCGCTTGGAGAAGTCCAAGATGCCGCCCGCCAGGCGAATGCCTTCGATTTCATCTCCGCGCTGCCTGAGGGCTTCGAAACTCTCGTCGGTCCCCGCGGCACCAAGCTCTCCGGCGGCCAACGCCAACGCATCGCCATTGCCCGGGCCATTTTAGCAGACCCGCGCATCCTTCTGTTAGATGAGGCCACCTCCGCGCTGGATTCCGAGAGCGAGCGCCTCGTCAATGAGGCGCTTGAGCGCTTGATGAAAGGCCGCACCAGCCTCGTCATCGCCCATCGCCTCTCCACCGTCCGCCATGCAGATGCCATTCTCGTCTTCAGCCAGGGAAAAATCATAGAGAGCGGCACCCACGAAGAACTTATCGAGCGCGATGGCACCTACCGCTTTCTTGTGGAAACCCAGCTTGTTTAGTCGTTAGCTTCAGGGCTTTTTTAATGCGCTAAGAATTGAAGACGCAACCGCAAAGACGCAGAGATCGCATAGGATCTTTGATGAGAAAAAGGGGGGCGGCGGCACTTACGTTTTTCGATGCTGGCCTTTAGCCTCCTCCCCGGAAGAAGATGGCCTGAACATGCGCCATCGCCTCCCCGACCCTTTGGGCGGTTTGGCGGTATCGTCGCGGTCGATGCCGACGGCTGGTTGAGGGGAGCTGCTAAACACCGTCCACCGGAGTGGATGCTGGGAAGGAGCGAAATATAGTCGCTGCTGGCAAAAGGTAAATTTGGGAACTACAATACGGTAGTCTGTTGCCTTATTCAACCATGAGGTTTCACGCGGACTCTAGAGAGGTTTTTCTGGGGCGTAACGCGCTGATCACCATGCCAAGCCCGCCGACGACGAAGAGCGCGGGAAACCAAATCGAGTAGCCGGGGGCGAGAGAATCAGGCTTGAGGTAGGCGAAGGTGGGTTCGGCGGGATTGACGAAGCAGGTGGTTTTCATTCCCACAGTGAATTCCGCGGCGCGTTTTTCGACCAGATTCGGCTTGGATGTCCACGGGCTGCCGCGCAGGCCGAGGTGATCTGCGGTGTAGGCCTCGCCCTTCCATTCGTAGCCGAAACTGACGAGCTGGCGGAATTCCGCCCGAGATTCGGGGTCGTGTTTTCTTTGCTCTGTTTCTGAGGTGAGGATGATGCAGGGGACTTGCGGCCAAGACCGCATTTCTTTG
>JBBRIB010000158.1:0-6789 GCA_038221745.1 Verrucomicrobiales bacterium | reverse complement strand
AAGCCAGCGGATCCGAGGCATCCCCCACCCGCGCGGCATAGTGATTCAAGGCCTTTTCCGGATCGATCAAAAGCAAGCGTCCGAGGACCAGGGCATCCAACTGATTTCGCAATGAGGGATCGAAATTCAGGCCCGCCATTTCATCGAGCGTCGCCTCCATCTCATCCCGGCCCATCTTCGCGAGTCTTTCCCGGAACCCAGCCAGCGCCGAGCGTTGCGCAGCCTCGTTATTCCCTCTGAACGCTCGCCATGAGATCTCAGCGCCCTCCTTCCCCCCTCCATCTCTAACAATCGCTCTACTTGGGCGGGTGGTCTTCAGGACCAGCCGTTGTTCAAGCTCGCGCTGCTCCTGCCTGACGAGTGACAGCTCTTGAAATTGCCAGAAACCCCACCCTCCCGCGAGCGCAAGGGCCGCGAGCGGCAATCCAATGGAAGAGGCATTCAAGGCACAAGACTTCACCCCGTTTCAACCAAGCGTCAAGGACTGTCCAACAGCATATCCCCACAAACACACCTGCAATAATCTCCATTCCACTCTAGAAATCCGTTTCAATCCGTGGTAACGAATCTTTTAGGATTTCCTTTCGTTCTGGGTAGTTTCCCGGTGGGACGGGCCGTCGAAAAAAGCGCCACTCACAAACGGGTAAGCTTGGGCGAAGGTCTTCAACAAAGGGCGATTTCATACGAAACGACGGTCACTGTCTGCGGCGAATGCTGTAGAAGCCATAGGCAAGGGCCACGAAGGCGATGAGACCGCTGGGGATGTAAAGTGCGGAATAGCCGAAACCCCGGAAAGCCACCGCACCCGCGATGCCGCCAGAGAGGAAAGCCGATATGATGAGAAGACAAAGACTCAGCCGACGGGAATCCACGGGCAAACCACGAAGGAAGTGACCGAAAAAGATACCGAGGTCGGTGAACATCCCGGAAATGTGAGTGGTCCGCACGACCGCGCCGCTGTAGGTGCTCATCATTGCATTCTGGAGACCGCAGGCACACGATGCCGAGTAAATTCCAAAGATGTTGTTGTGATTTAGCAAAGGGACCGCGATGCAAAGCAGAACAGACTCCAAAATCAAGGCAACTCCGTAACGGCGTCCAAGCTGGAGAGTGCTGTCCTGAATGATGAACCCGCTCAGAACGGTGCCTGCCACGAAAGAACTAATGATGGCGGCAAAGTGGAGTGCCGCCGGCCCATCGAGCGCCGCCACCGCATCTGCCAGCATGGACGTGGTGCCGGTCAAATGGGTGACGGTCTGGTGCTCGAAGCCCAGCAGGCCTACGACGTTGACGATGCCCGCCACAAATGCCAGTGACCAAGCACCCGCCCACACCCATCGCGGCAGTTTGGATATCATTTCTGACAGGATGCGCGTGCCAACGCCCTACGTCCAGAGCTTATCAAACGCTGGAAATACAGTTACATTCGGTTGGCTGATAGAAAGATTTGGAAACAAAAATTTATTGATCGGCGGTCCATCACAAAGAATTTCTGCGGAAAATTCCGATCCGTTCGCGGCCTTCCCGGCCTGGATACGCCTGCTGCGGCACCCAGCCGTCCACTTTCTCAAACCACGGGGAAAACAGACCCTCCAACTCCTCCAGCGTCGCGCCGAAGGGCGGGCCGGTACGGTCTTCGCCGGGATCGAAGGGATTGAGAAAAAAGACTCCAGCGAGAATTCCGCCTGGTGGGAGGATTCCCGCTGCGGCTGCTGCATAGGCAGGCCTCTGGCTCGGATTGATCGCACACAGGCAGGTGTGTTCCCAGATCGAAGAGAATTCCGTCTCGCCTTGCCAACCAAGGTCGAGGAAGTTTCCTAACTGATAGATCTCCTTCCCGGCTGGCTCGAAAGCCATGGCCCCGGCCACGGCGGTGGGAGATAGGTCCAATCCAATTACTTGGAGGCCTCTGGCGGCAAGCGCCCTTGCATCGTGGCCGAAGCCACAGCCGGGCACCAGCACCGCGCGAGTGCCCCAAAGCTCCGGCCCGGTTCTCTCTAACAATTCAAGCAAAGGCGGCGCGGCGTTGCCTTTTTCCCATGGCATGTCACCAGCCAGATAGCGTGCTTCCCAATCCGTCATGGCGGAACGATAGCGGCTGAGATTCGCAGCGCAAGGCAGGCGCGATGGGTTCTCGTGTCGGTTTATCCACTCGCTCGGGGTAAAAATCCATCGTTCACTCTGGCCGTGGGAACGCCGATCTTTGAAATTCACAACGCCAATGTTTGGAGGAGCGGGCGGCTGGCCCTGCACGCCTTTTCGCTGGCCATCGGGCATGGCGAGAGCGTGGCGATTCTAGGCCCGATTGGCGCATGCAAAAGCACTTTTCTCAAGCTCCTCACAGGCGAGGTCCGGGCAGAAGCACGGGCCTGAACATACTGTCACCTGTTCGGTGAAGGGAGTTCGGGAGCCTATCTTCCGGCGAGCGCCGCTGGATCTTGATCGCCCGGGCTCTGGTGCACGAGCCGCAGGTTCTTGTGCTCGATGAGCCATCCACCGCGCTGGATTCCGCTGCCGCACTCACCCTCACCCAGACAGTGCGCATGTTGCTCCACCTAGGGCGGGACATCGTGCTGGTCTCTCATCACCCGGGTGAAATCCCGCCTGACATCCGACGCGTGATCCTGATCCGAGATAGCGGCGTTTTTGCCGATGGTGACAAAAGAGCTATACTAACAGACCAAACATTGAGTCAGATCTATCAGATTGGTCTCAAGGTGAAATGGAGTGGCGGATGGTGCGAAGTAAAGCCTTTGCGAAGATGGAAGTTTGCGGAATGCATTCCGCGCTCCAGTCGTTTCACTCCCACTCAATGCTGGCGGGGGGCTTGGTGGAGATATCATAGAGCACCCGGTTGATGCCTTTGACTTCGTTGAGGATCTTGTGGCTGGTCTCGCGGAGAAGAATGGCGGGAAGTTCCACCCAATCGGCGGTCATGGCATCTTCGGAAACGACGGCGCGGAGATTGGTGGCCCATTCGTAGCTGCGCTCGTCCCCTTTGACCCCCACGGTTTTGACAGGAATGAGGCCGGCATAGGCTTGCCAGACTTTATCATACCAGCCGTGTTCCTTGAGCTTGCCGATGAAGATGGCATCGCACTCACGGATGATGCGGAGGCGTTCCGGGGTCACTTCTCCGGGGCACCTAACAGCCAGTCCCGGGCCAGGAAAGGGATGGCGTTGGAGGATATCCTGCGGGATGCCGAGCGCGGTGCCCAGCTCGCGGACTTCGTCCTTGAAGAGTTCCGCGAGAGGCTCCAGCACTTTTCCTTCGGCTTGGAGTTCGAGAATCTTTGCGACGCGATTATGGTGGGTCTTGATGACGGAGGCCTTGGACTTGGCGTTTGAAGCACTCTCGATCACGTCGGGATAGAGGGTGCCTTGGGCGAGCATCTCCGCATCACCCACCGCATCCCAGAATACCTCGATAAACATGTTCCCGATGATCTTGCGCTTCTTCTCGGGATCGGCCTCACCGGCGAGGGCTGTTAGGAATCTTTCCGAGGCATCAATGGTTTCGATTTCCACGCCGATGCGTTTGAAGTTTGCCTGCACGACTGTGGCTTCATCTTTGCGCAGGAGGCCGTTATCGACAAAAATCGCCCGCGTCTTCACGCCGGCTTCTTTGAGAAGGACGGCGAGTACGGTGCTATCCACACCGCCGGAAACACCGCAAACGACTTGTTTGGTGCCGACTGTTTCGCGGATGCTGGCGATCATCTCGCGCTTGAAATCATCGATCTGGAAGGGCAGGAGGCCGTCCGCGTGATCGAGGAAATTTTTGAGGATCTGCAAGCCTTCGTGGCTATGGGTGACTTCCGGATGATATTGAATGCCGAAGAATAGATCATCCCACTGCAATGAAACAGGAGTGCCGTGTTGATTGGAGGCGATGACCTTGGCGCCCTCTGGAAGGATTTTCACCGTGTCCGAGTGGCTCATCCAAACCTGCGAGCAGGCGGAGACTCCCTCATACAAGCCCACGCTGGCGGCAGGAAACAAATCGGCCGGGCCGTATTCGCGGCGGTCGCTCGCTTCCACGCTACCGCCGAATTTGATATTGAGAAGCTGCATGCCGTAACAGACACCCAGCACGGGAACATTGAAGGCTTTGAGTGCTTCAAAATCGAGGTCCGGCGCATCCGCCTCGCTGGTGCTTTTCGGCCCGCCTGAGAGAATGATGGCAGCGGGTTTACCTATATCAGGAAAATCCTCGATAGCATAAAGTTTGGCGAAGTAGCCAAGCTCGCGCACGCGGCGGACAATGAGCTGGGTGTATTGCGAGCCGAAGTCGAGAACGGCGACGTGTTGGGAATCGGGCATCTTGTGTGAAATTCTAAATCTTAAACTTTATCGCTTCAAGTGAGCGGTTGATAATTGGTGGGTTCCTCTGTCATGACGACATCATGCACATGGCTCTCACGCAGCCCGCCTGCGGTGATGCGGGTGAAGACGGCGCGTTCGCGAAGTTCCGTTAGAGTGGCCGCGCCGACGTAGCCCATGCCGGATTTCAGGCCGCCCATGAGTTGGAAAATAACATCGGAGAGCGGGCCTTTGTAGGGCACGCGGCCTTCCACGCCTTCTGCGACGAGTTTGCCCGAGCTGTTCTGGCCATAGCGATCGCCAGCGCCTTTTTGCATCGCGCCGATGGAACCCATGCCGCGGTAGGTTTTAAAGCGGCGGCCTTGTGAGTTCACCGTCTGGCCGGGGCTTTCACGGGTGCCGGCAAGAAGCGAACCCAACATCACGAGATCCGCCCCGGCAGCGAGAGCCTTGACGATATCTCCGGAATAACGAATACCGCCGTCTGCGATGACTTTCACACCCGCTTCACGACAAACTTCCGCGACGTTCTGGATAGCCGTAAACTGTGGCATGCCGACACCAGAAATCACGCGGGTGGTGCAAATCGATCCCGGACCAACACCGACCTTTACAGCACTGGCCCCAGCGGCGACGAGATCCCGCGCCCCTTGCGCGGTGACGACATTGCCCGCGACGACGGGCACGTTTGAAAGTGCGCGGAGTTTCCCGATGACGTCCATGACATGGCGGGTGTGACCGGTGGCGGCATCAATGAAAAGAGCATCCGCTCCCGCATCGATGAGGACGCGCCCGCGATCAATGCAATCCGGTCCGACGCCCACGGCAGCACCGCAACGGAGTTGGCCGTTGGCATCCTTTGCGGCGTTGGTGAACGTGATGCGTTTCTCGATATCCGAGCCGGTGATGAGTCCGGCAAGGCTGCCATCAGGACGGACGAGTGGAAGTTTTTCGATCCGGTTCTGATAGAGGATGCGGCGGGCTTCTTCGAGGCTGGTGTTCGGCGGAGCGGTGATGAGTTTCCCGAGTGGAGTCATCACATCGGCCACCGTGGCATCCGTGCGGTCGAGGTAGCGGACATCGCGCCCGGTGACCATGCCTTGGAGTTTCCCATCCCCATCGATGACAGGAAAACCGGAAAATCCATTCTTGGCCATCACCTCGCGGACGTGATCGACCGTATCCTCCTTGCGGACGGTGTGAGGTTTTTGAATAACGGCATTTTCGGAGCGCTTCACCCGATAAACCATGGCCGCTTGCTCATCAATGGGGCACGCGCGGTGGATCACGCCCATCCCACCTTCGCGAGCAAGGGCGATGGCAAGATCGTGTTCTGAAACCGTATCCATCGCCGCAGATACCACTGGCAGGAACAGTTGGATGCCCGAAGTGACGTGGGTTGAAAGGTCCGCTTCGCCGGGTAAAACCGCGCTCATGGCGGGCACCAAAAGCACGTCATCAAATGAAAGTCCGAGAGAAATCTCTGCCATGGCGGAGTCAATAGAAGCCGTTTGGGCCGTGCAAGTCCGAATCCGGGCTGAGGAAACTTTCATGAAATTTGCCTGCAAATTCAATGAATTCCCACTCAAGCGCAGGAAGAATCCAGGACAAAAAAGTCATCCTGAAAACGAATGGACCCATGATGAGAAATCAACCGGGCTTTATCATCAGAACTCCAAGTGGGCAAAGGAACAATTCTCACGCACAAGGTTACAGATTATCGATGCGGCCGCATCGATAATCTGTAAGGTCACCGCGAGAAAAAGAGAAAAAACAGCTGAAATAATTAGAATTTCCGTGAAGTCGGATACAAATCCTTGATGCGGCCGCATCAAGGATTTGTAAATGAAGGGCGGGGTTTGCCGGGGAATGAGGGGAACTTGGCTTCGAATTTAAAGATTCAAACCGGGGCCAGTGCCCTTCTGCTGTCCGGCAGGGTTGGGGCAAGAGCAAGAAATGGAATTTACATCGTGAATACTGCTGTTAAGCTCAGAACCAATTCCGAAATCCATGCCCAGCCTTCGCCGTTTCCTATGTTCCTTCATTGCGCTGACCCTACCTGGTTTTGCAGGACCGCTCATCACTGAGTTTTCCGCAAGTAATCAAAACGGACTCGCCGACGAGGATGGAAGCCGCTCGGACTGGATCGAACTCCACAACCCTGATCCCACGCCCATTGCCCTGACGGGCTGGTATCTCTCTGATTCAGCGAGTAATAAAACCAAGTGGCAATTCCCGAGCACGACACTTGCACCTAACAGCTATCTGATCGTTTTTGCCTCGAACAAAAACCGCCGTGTACCGGGCCAGCCCTTGCACACCAATTTCGCCCTTGGCGCCAGTGGTGAATACCTCGGACTGAGCAATCCCTCCGGAGTGACCCTTTCGGAGTATGCGCCGACTTTCCCGGCACAGGTGACGGATATCTCTTACGGAATTCCGTCGAACAGCATCACGACCAATCTC
>JBBRIB010000157.1:0-6792 GCA_038221745.1 Verrucomicrobiales bacterium | reverse complement strand
ACATTATCAGGTGCGGTTCTTCTTCCGTCCACAACCGGTGCGAACCGACGCCAGGAGTTCACCGCTATCAATAGCTTGTTGACCATCGATCTAACCGCCATTGTCTCAGGTAACAATTCCGCTGGTGTATTGGTCAATGGCAGTAACAGCGGGATCGGCAGGATTCGTCTCAGCAATGGGGCCAGTTCCTTTCCGAATACTATCACAGTTACCAACGGTACGTTGCTCATAGGGGCTTCGGTCCCGTCAACGACCGGGCCAAGTGCGGTAGGTTCCAATGGGTCCATCTCATTGGCGGACGGCGCGACCGCAGCTTCAAATTGGACAACCAGTGGCACCGGCATTCCCGGTTTGGGTCAGAATGGTAATCCGGCGCTCCTGACGGATGGAGCTTTCACGGTGAATCGCAACATCTTCTTGGGCAATGCAGCGTTCTTTACGGGGGGTAATGCACGAACTTCCGCCGGCAATGGAGTTCCCAATAGCTACGTCCTGGGTGGTAACTCGGTCAGCGCGTCCTCTTTGGGTGGCAATGTAACGGTAAGCAGCAGCGTGGCAAACAAGCTGCTCAATATCACGCAGGCCACCGGCGGTGCCTTTACTCTCGCCGGGACGATTGCACCAAATGCTGATGATACAGGTTTGCTGAATGTCGAAATTAATGCCCAGCGAGGTTTGAGTGCAGGCTCAAACTCCGGGAATTATCTGTTTTCCGCTAATGCGGGCACTGTGATTCTAACGGGTGCGAATGCCTATGATGGTACGACAACGGTGACTCAAGGTAGTTTGTTGATTGATGGTGACCAAAGTGGTGCCACCGGGGCTGTCACCGTTAAATCCTCCGCATTTCTGGGTGGTAATGGTGCCTCGGGCGGTGATGTCACGACGCAATCGGGAGCCGGTCTCACAACAACGGTCAGAGATTGGACGGGTGCGGCGGGTGTCGGATTCGATGACTTGTCGGTTGGTGCCTTCAACGCAGGAAGTGTTCCGATCAATCTAAAAATCGAAACCGCTGGAATTGTGAATTTTTCCGAGACAGCCAAGTCATTCACCATTCTGAATACCACCGGCATCACCAATTTCAATCCAGCGAACGTTACCATCACCGCACCAGGATTCGCGGGCACAGGCACCTGGTCGTTGGCTCAGTCAGGAACCTCGCTGGTGTTATCTTATGCATCAGTTTCCAGCTCAGCCTATGATACCTGGATTTCCCAGGGTGCCTTTAATACGCCGCCTCTCTCCGCAGCCGATAAGCTCCCAGGGGCGGATCCAGATGGGGACGGACGCTCTAACATTCTTGAGTTCGCCCTTAACGGCAACCCGGTGAACAGTTCAAACAGCGGATTGATCGCTTCTTTGATCCAGAATTCCAGTGGGCCAGCGACCAACGAGCTCACGCTTGTGGCTGCCGTCCGAGACGGAGCAACCTTTGCCTCCGGCCCCAATGGTGTTCAAATTGCAGTGGTCGCGGGACTCACCTATACGATCGAAGGATCACTCAATCTGGTCTTCCCCGCCTCCGCAGTGTCCACCACCGGACCTTCAAATACCGCACCCGCTGCCACGGGTTTACCCAGCCTCGTCGGCACGGACTGGGAGTATCAGACTTTCAAACTCGATGCCTCCGAGGGCCTGGCAGGCAAGGGATTCCTCAGACTCAAAGTGACGCAGCCCTAAGGTGATGTCATTTGTATCCTGAGGCTTGCAACCTACGAATGCCACGCCCCCCATTTGATTGGAAATGGGGGGCGTGTGCTTTAGTGCACCACTAGAGGGTAAATGGTTCGTCTTTCAACAATGCGGGGGATTCAATAAGTTTAAATGAATCTGTTGCGCATTCTTACTAAAACCAGAGCTCGTCTTCAACGAGCACGCTCCAATATTACCTGTTCCCCTTTCTCAAAATGGCCACAGCGCACCCACGTTATTGCGGGAGGATTGAGGATTCCAATCCATCAATATTCCAGTAGTTTGGGGTATGTCATCACTTCTCTCCCATTTTCCGATTCTCGCAGGATTTCTTGCACTGATTGTCATCATCAAAATCCTTGGTTCGCCAACGTTCAAGGGATGGTTCGGCGAGTGGATGGTGAACCGGGGGCTTCGCAATCTTGATCCTTCACGATACCGCCACTTCCACGGCCTCTATTTGGGGTCTTTGATAGGAGTAATTCGTCAGTCCGTAGCGGACTGCCACGGATCATAATTTGTGACTTTTACGCGCGGTGCGGTGATGAGTGAATTGGGAAGCACACGCGCCCTCGCGCATTGTCCTTGGTGCCCTCGCCGAGGATGGCGTGGATTTAGAACGGGCAGCGTTTCACAAGAGTTCGAACGCTGCCAGACGCGCCGGCCCATTTCCGGCGAGGGCGCATATGCTCCCCGAAGTTCCGCTTTTTAGGACTTTGAAGCTGCTTCTGCTAGAATGGCAAGACTTGTGGGCAAGATGCCCACACTCCTTGAGGGGGATCAATCTCCGCTCTTGAGAACTTTGATGAAGGCATCCTGGGGGATGTTCACTTTGCCGAACATCTTCATCTTCTTTTTGCCTTCTTTTTGCTTTTCCAGCAGTTTGCGTTTCCGGGAAATATCGCCGCCGTAGCATTTGGCGGTAACATTTTTACGCATGGCGGAGATGGATTCGCGGGCGACGATTTTACCCCCGACGGCGGCTTGGATGGCGACGACGAAGAGGTGGGACGGGATGACGTCCTTGAGCTTGCCAGCGAGCATGCGCCCGTAGGATTCCGCCTTGTCGCGGTGGACGATGGTGGAGAATGCCTCGACGGGATCGCCGGCGATGAGCATGTCCATTTTGACCATTTTCGCAGGGCGGTAGCCGGAGTGTTCGTAGTCCATGGAGCCGTAGCCGCGAGTCATGGATTTGAGGCGATCATTGAAATCGACGAGGATTTCCGCGAGAGGCAGGACACAGGAAAGCATGACACGGGTATCATCGATGGTCTCGGTGTTGGTCACATCACCGCGTTTTTCCAAGACGAGCTGCATCATGTCTCCGATGTATTCGCCGGGGACCATGATATAGACATTGACGATGGGTTCGTTGATTTCCTGGATGCCTTGGGGATCCGGGAAAAGGGTGGGATTATCGATGATGCGCTCGGTGCCGTCCGTCATGGTGACGTTGTAGATCACGGATGGATAGGTGGAGATGACATCCATATCAAACTCGCGGCGGAGGCGCTCCTGGATGATTTCCATGTGAAGCAGGCCGAGGAAGCCGCAGCGGAAACCAAAGCCGAGGGCGGTGGAGCTTTCCGGGGCATAGGTGAAGGCGGGATCGTTGATCTGGAGCTTGCCCATGGCGAGCTTGAGCGCCTCGTAGTCGGACGAATCCACCGGATAGATACCGGAGAAAACCATCGGCTGGATCTCCTTGTAGCCGGGGAGTGGCTCGGCGCAGGGGTGGGTGTTATCGGTCATGGTATCGCCTACCTTGACCTCGCTGGCGGACTTCATGTTTGCAATGACGTAGCCGACATCACCTGCGGTTAGAATATCACGTGCGCTCATCTTCGGAGTGAAGATGCCGACCTCCTTGACCTCGTAGGTTTTCCCGGTGGCCATGAGTCTCACCCGCTGGCCTTTTTGCACGGTGCCGGAAAAAACGCGGACGTAGGAAACAACGCCGCGGTAGGTATCGTAAAGGGAATCGAAGACGGAGCAGCGCAGGAGCTTGTCCGGATTCTCGACCGGCGCCGGGACACGGGCGACGATGGCTTCTAAAATTTCTTCGATGCCGATGCCGGCCTTGGCCGAGGCGGGAATGCAATCTTCCGCAGGGATGCAGAGAATTTCCTCCAACTGTTTCTTGCACTTCGGGACATCCGCTGCCGGGAGATCGATCTTATTGAGAACAGGGATGATGAGCAGGTTCTGTTCGGTGGCGAGGTGCAGATTCGCGACGGTCTGGGCTTCCACGCCTTGGGCGGCATCCACCATGAGGATGGCTCCTTCGCAGGCGGCGAGGGCGCGGGAGACTTCGTAAGAGAAATCGACGTGGCCGGGGGTATCCAGCAGGTTGAGCTTATAGGTTTTCCCGTCCTTGGCCTTGTATTCCATGGCGACGGGGTGGGACTTGATGGTGATGCCCTTTTCGCGCTCGAGGTCCATGGAATCGAGCTGCTGGGCGCTGCTTTCCCGCATGGTGACGGTGTTGGTGGCCTCCATGAGGCGATCGGAAAGCGTGGTTTTCCCGTGGTCGATATGGGCGATGATGGAGAAATTACGGGTCAGCTCGGTGGACATGGCGAAGAAAAATCAGCGGCGCGGCGAGAGAAAGCAGGTAATGAAGGAGAAGGCACGAAAAATAAAGCCGCGCTGCCTGAAGGTGAATCAGGTGTTCCCCGCGAGCTGGTGATTGAGAGCGATGGAGCGGCGGATGGCGCGCATGACATCGACGAGGCCGCGATGCTCTGAAACGGCAGCGGCGCAGGATGGGTCTGAGTAGGAATTACGGCTGACGTAGCGCCCGATCTCCGCGTAGAGTTGGCGCATTTGCGTTTCTAACACTCCGCTCTCAGCGCGCAGGGCGGAGATTTCTTTGTTCCCATCACCGATGACATGGAAAGCTTCGGAGGCGGAAACGCGGCGGCTTTGGCGGGTTTTCTTGATCTTCTCGTCCACGATGTCCACCTCGGTGTCACCTTTTTCGATTTCCTGTCCGATCATGATGCGTTGGTCCTTAAGTTCGGCAAAGCGTTTTTTGAGTTGGAGGAGGCGCTCTTTGACGGTGGTGATATCCTGATGGGCGACCGAAGTATTTTGAGATTCAGCGCTGATGACTTCGAGTTTCATTTTAAGTCCATCGTAGGAGCGGCGGACTTCGCGGGCTTCCGCGACGATGCGGTCCCGTTCGAAGGCGAGTTCTTCGAGGTGGGTGAGCACCTTGATCCGTTCATCAAGCAGATCTTGTTGGTCCTCAGGGGTATTATTGAGGACGTTGGAGCGTTCTTCGTGGGCTTGATCGAGTCTGCCTTGGCACTCCATGAGTTTGTTTTCAGTAATATCGCGCTCTTTGAGGAATCTGCGGAGGTTCCAGTATTCCACGGAAAGGGCTTCGATGTTTTCGACTTTGGCCCAAACGGCGGTGCCGAGTTGTGCTTCAGCCTCGCGCAGAAGATGCATTTCACTGGCAGCGTCAGCCATTCGCTGGTTGCGTCTGAAATATCCGAAGGCCTGTGCGAGACGGGCCACGTAGTAGCGGGTGGAGGTCATGGGGGGAGATGACTAGGTTGAGGTTATTTTGAGTTGGAGAACTTCGATGACGGAAATATCCTCTAAAGTGGTAATATTTCCAGTAACTTTTCCAGTGGTGACGAGTTCTTTTAGCAAACGACGCATGATTTTACCAGAACGGGTTTTGGGTAGGCCGGGAGCGAAGTGGATATCGTCCGGTTTGGCGATGGCTCCGATGACTTTTCCGACGTGGTTTCTGAGTTCGCTGCGGAGTTCCTCAGACTCGATGAAATCCGACTTGAGGGTGACAAAGGCGGAGACGGCCTGGCCTTTCATCTCATGGGGACGCCCAACGACGGCGGACTCGGCCACGGCTGGGTGGGAGACGAGTGCACTCTCGATTTCCGCGGTGCCGAGGCGGTGGCCGGAGACATTGAGCACATCATCAAGGCGGCCAATGATCCAGAAATTTCCATCCTTGTCGCGGCGCGCTCCATCGCCAGCGGTATAGATGCCGGAGTAGTCAGACCAGTAGGTTTTTTTATAGCGTTCCTTATCCCCGTAGAGGGTGCGAATCATGGAGGGCCATGGCTTGCGGATGACGAGGCGACCGTCTTGACCAGCTTTGCATTCGTGGCCGGCATCATCAAGGATGGCGGCATCAATGCCGAAGAAGGGAAGGGTGGCGGTGCCAGCCTTGCAAGGAGTGGCCCCGGGCATGGGGGAAATGAGGATGGCACCTGTTTCGGTCTGCCACCAGGTATCGACGATGGGGCAATTGCCGCCGCCAATGTGCTTGTGGTACCAATTCCAAGCTTCCGGGTTGATCGGCTCGCCGACTGAGCCCAAGAGGCGGAGCGAGGAGAGATCCGAGGCGGCGGGGAAATGGTCGCCAGCCTTGATGAAGGCGCGGATGGCAGTGGGAGCGGTGTAGAAAATAGTGACGCCGTATTCCTCGATTATTTTCCAGAAGCGCCCGAAATCCGGGAAGTTTGGCGCGCCTTCATACATCACCTGGGTGACTCCATTGGCGAGCGGGCCATAGACGATGTAGGAATGTCCGGTGATCCAGCCGACATCGGCGGTGCACCAATAGACATCGTCGTCGCGCATGTCGAAAATGTATTTGCAGGTGGAATAGGTGCCGGTGAGGTAGCCGCCGGAGGTGTGGAGAATGCCCTTGGGCTTGCCGGTGGAGCCGGAGGTGTAGAGGACGAAGAGCGGGTGCTCGGCATCGAAGCCTTTGGGTTCGTGCTTGGAGGAGGCGGCGGCGACTTCATCATGCCACCAGACATCGCGGGCGGCATCCATGGCAATTTCGTTACCGCCCCGTTTGAGGACGATCACGCGTTTCACCTTGTCATACTTCGCGAGGGCCTCATCGACGACGGGTTTGAGCGCCACAATTTTCCCCCTGCGCCAGCCGCCGTCAGCGGTGATGACGGTGGTGGCTGCCGAGTCATCAAGGCGATCCACGATGGCATCTGCGGCAAATCCTCCGAAGACGACGTTGTGAACGGCGCCGATGCGGGCGCAGGCGAGCATGGCGACGGCGGCCTCCGGGACCATGGGCATGTAAATGAGCAC
>JBBRIB010000156.1:0-6816 GCA_038221745.1 Verrucomicrobiales bacterium | reverse complement strand
CTTCATCGCCGCCACCATGATCAACTCCCCTTCCCCGTTGCGGGGGAATTTCCCTCCCTCATCCGGCACCAAACCGCCTACGAATTTGATATGCGTCGGCACGACGCCGAGGGCGACACGAGATTTTTGGGGAATTTTGGTGATCACGGTGGGAGTTGAATCTTGAAAGTCTGTTAGATAAAGCGCCAAGTTGGGAGAACTTAGCGGCCAAGAAAACGATATTCTAGCTGGCACTATTTCATCGAGTTGTCAAATTCTGCTCGTGGATCTATTTGCCAAACCCCGGACGACTGAAGAAAAATCCCTCTCGGTGACGCAATTGTTGCGGCGGATGAAGAACTTGTTAGAGATCCAAATCGGTGAGGTGTGGGTGGAAGGCGAAGTTTCAAATCTACGCAAACAAGGGAGTGGGCATTGGTATTTCTCACTCAAGGACGAAGGTGCGCAAATCCAGTGCGCGATGTTTGGCGCCCGCAAACGCCAAGGTGCCGATGCCCTGCAAGATGGCGCGAAAGTGCGGGTCTTCGCCGAGGCCAGCGTCTATGAAGCGCGCGGCCAACTTCAGATCATCGTCCAAAAAGCCGAACTCGCGGGTGCCGGAGACCTGTTGGCGAAATTTGAAGCGCTCAAACGCAAGCTTGCCGCCGAGGGACTCTTTGATGCGGAACGCAAGCAAGCGATCCCGAAATTCCCCAAAATCATCGGCCTGATCACCTCTGGCACCGGTGCTGCGCTGCAAGACATGCTCAATGTGCTGGGCCGCCGGGCACCTTGGGTGCAACCTGTGCTTTTCCCCGTCCGAGTCCAAGGGAGAGGTGCTGAAATGGAAATCGCTCAAGCCATCGCCAAACTCGGCGATCCCGAGCGCTACGGCTATCCACGCTGCGATGTCCTCATCGTCGGTCGCGGCGGTGGCTCGATCGAGGACCTTTGGAATTTCAACGAGGAGGTCGTCGCCCGGGCGATCGCCGCGTGCCCGATTCCCATCATCTCAGCGGTGGGACATGAGATCGATTTCACGATTGCAGACTTCGTGGCGGATCTCCGCGCCCCCACCCCGAGCGCGGCGGCAGAGCTGGCCGTGGCCGATGGCACGGAGCTGATTTCCCGCCTCATCGGCATCCGCCGGAGACTCCAAAGAGTCACACGGGAACGACTTGATCGCGCACGGATGGAATTAAACGCCTTCAAACGCGGGGCACTCCAACGTGAGGGGGAAAAGCTCCTGCGCGAACCTACCCAACGGCTCGATTCCGCGCGAAACAACCTCACCCAAGCGAGTGTGGAGGCTCTCGATTCCCATGCAGCCAAACTCGCTGAGATTCGTTCCCGCCATCGCGCACTGCATCCTTCAAAGGTGCTGGATCGTCGGCTCGAAAACTTGGCCGAAACTCGCCGCCGTCTTGAGAAATCCAGTCAAGACATGCTCAAGCGGCGGACGGAGAACCTCAAATCTCTGCGCAGCCTCTTGCGCACCCTTGGCCCTGAAGCGACTTTCCAACGCGGATTCTCCATCACGCTTGATGCCAACGGGAAGTTATTGCGCACGGCGGCCCAAGCGAAACCCGGAATGCGCATTCAAACCAAACTTCTTGACGGGGTTTTCAGCAGTGAGATCGTGGATTGATTCCTGGTTAAACTTGGAAAAAACTGGAAAAATACTTGACCAAGTTGGGCATGGAGGCTTTTGTAGCCGTGTCGCGACAAAATATAGGCGGTCCGGTTGGACATCCCTTAGGGTTTTTGGGTTTTTCCCGGGGATAATCGATCGGACCGCTTTTTTTGTAGGGGGCAGCTGAATTTCGCTGTTTTCAGACTTGTTTCTTTCTGCTGGCTTAAAGCATGTCCGCAAACAAATCCCTCTGGATGGCAATCATGGTGAGTTTACCCATCAGCCTGGCCCTCCCACTCAGCGCTGCTGAAAAGCTCAAGGCTCTGATCGTCGATGGTCAAAACAATCATGAAGTCTGGCCGAAATCGACCATCATGATGAAACAATATCTCGAAGGGACCGGTCTCTTCGAAGTCGAGATCGCCCGCACCCACTACATTTGGAAGTCAGAACGCGAGCAATCATGGCTGCAACTTGCCGGAGCAGGAGAATCGGAAAAAGTCCCTGAACCCAAACCAGACCCAAACTTCAATCCGGATTTCTCCAAATACAATCTGGTGGTGAGCAACTTCGGCTGGAGAGCCGCTGGCTGGTCTGATGAAGCAAAACTCAAGTTTGAAAAATACATGCAAGGAGGCGGTGGCCTCGTCGTCGTGCACGCGGCGGATAACAGCTGGCCGGAGTGGAAGGAATTCAATCTCATGATCGGCCTAGGCGGGTGGGGAGATCGCAATGAAAAAGACGGCCCCTATGTTTACTATAACGACAAAGGCGAAATCGTCCGTGATGAGAGCCCCGGCAACTGCGGATCACATGGCCCACAGAGTGAGTTTCTCGTCACCATGCGGGATAAAGAGCATCCTATCACCAAGGGCCTCCCGGATTTTTGGACACATAGCACGGACGAATGCTACTCCAAGCTCCGCGGCCCCGCCGAGAATATGACGATCCTCGCCACCGCCTGCGATACTCCGGAACTGCAAAAGGAGGGCCGCCATGAACCCATCCTGATGACGATCCAATATCACAAAGGCCGCGTGTTCCACACCACCCTTGGCCATGATACACCTGCTTTCGAGGGCGTCGGCTTCATCGTGACATTCCTCCGCGGCGCAGAGTGGGCGGCCACTGGAAAAGTGACACAGGAAATCCCCGCCGACTTCCCTGCCAAAGAGCAGCCGAAATCCCGGGAATTCAACTATCAGAAAAAGGACTGAACCTTCAACGGCGGCGGCGAGCCACCCGCCCCAATCCCGAAAGCAAGACCAACAATGCGCTGGTGGGTTCTGGCACGACCGTCAGCAAAATCCTTACACTATAATTCGTGGCGAGGCCCGTTCCAACGGGATCCGCACCGCCAACGAAAATGGTATGATCCCCGCACCGAGCCACCACGTCCGCTCGACGGTTCCATCGGGCGTGCCATCACCCACGATTCCTGCAGCCGTGCCGAATTCATTGGTGGTGCCATCCGCCGCATTGCCGAAATAGGTCAAAGTGGATTTTGCTCCTGAGTCGTTGAACATGATTACATTTCCGAGAGTAATGAACCCGGCTCGACGTGTGCCACGGCTGTCCACCGGGCACATCATTCGGAAACAAAGTGCGTAGCCTATCATTCAACGTTTAGTATCCTCCACAGCGCTGCACCGGGCGGAATCCCTTGGGCCGTGGCATCAAATGAAAAGTTTTCACCTCGGGATTCAGCCCGACAAAAGCAAGGGCCGTATCAGGCTGTGGATCGAACCCGGGATTCGCATCCGCCACCCCAGCTTATAAGTGATGGTGTGCGACGAGGGGTCTGGCCTTGGTCCTTGCGCTTCTGGTTGGACCAGAGGTGAAGGCCGGAGTGTTCACGGAGAAGCCGCGCGGCACAGCTGGAGCGGACATCGGGATCTACCCAAATGCCCAAGATGCGCCATCAAGGAAGGTCCACGATCTGTTGGAAGCTTGCGAGACGCGCAGCGGCTTACGCCAGCATTCGCGGCGGCGGTGTGGGTGGCTGCTCGGCCAACTGCCCGAAAGAACAAAGAACTCCGGGAAAAACAATTGCGGGCAACTCCGAAGAGGCCGGGAACTTCAAACGAATTTCGCTGGGCGGCAAAATTCCCTTCAGTATCGTGGCCTTCATACCTGCCGAAACGGGTAAGACTGGGATTGGCGCTTCTTTCTGCTCCTGGCGAGCCGCAGCAATCCTACAGCAAAGCTTGCACGGCCTCTCACCGCTGAAGGTATCCCTTGCCGCTTGGATCACTCCTTCCTCTTGGGAATATGAAACCAGCATCCCTGCTCATGCATAGACCTGCATCAATGAATAGGGTCCACCCACCAAGCTCAGGCAGGCGAGGAACGTGAACAAAAGTTGGAATGGTTTCTTCGGCGAAAGAAAAACTGTTTATTCAAGACTAGGGAATTCCCTTTATCTTTGCCCTCGGCGCCGGGCAAGAGAAAAAAGGCAGATAATCAAAGTTCCCAGATAATAACGCTCGAAACGAGAATTACGGGTCAATTGCGTAATTTTAAAATTTTCATTAAGAAAAGTTAATAAGAATGAATATAGACCTTATCAAATCGAGGTTTCACAAGTGGCACCTTCAGCAGGAAAATCAAATCGAGTTAAATTTTTGAAAAATTACGGTATTCCAGATTAAAAACCGCTGACAAATATTAAAAAGACGTTACCTTCGTGGCAACCAATTAATCAAGATGCCCACACCAATTGCCGTATGAAACAAAACCACTTGTCCAATCAAGGCTGCTGCCTTTTACTGGCAAACATCAGCCTGCTCTCCGGCTTATGCTTCGGACAAACTTTGTATCAGTTTGGTAATCCAACGGCGGAGGAGCAGCTTCACATCGAATACATCAACCGTGCCAGAGCGAATCCCTCAGCTGAGGGCACCCGCCTCGCTGCCACCGCAGATCCAGACGTGGTGGCGAGCATGAACTATTTTGGCGTGAACAAACCGATGTTCACCAGCGAGATGGCGGCAATCGCCCCTACCCCGCCCCTCGCACCGAGCGGCAGCCTGACTACGAGCGCACGTGGTCATTCCCAATGGATGCTCACCAATGCAAAGCAGGAGCATAACCAAAGCAACCCTACCAATACCCCCGGCCAGCGCATGATCGCCGCAGGCTATAGTCCCGCCACATGGGGTGAAAACATCTACGCCTATTGCAAAAATGTTTTCTACGGCCATGCAGGCTTCGAGGTGGACTGGGGCCCGGGCGGCACAGGCGGAATGCTTGCCGGACGCGGCCACCGAGTCGCCATCCATAGCGCAAATTATCGTGAAATCGGCGTGGGAGTGGTCAATGGAACCAACGGCGGTATTGGCCCACAACTGGTCACACAAGATTTCGGCACTCAAACGGCGGGTGGCTACTTCGCGACCGGGGTGGCTTACTTCGATCTGAACTCTAACAATTTCTATGATATCGGCGAAGCGATCCCTGGCCTGACGGTCAATCTGAGTGGAGCTTCCTTCTCCTGCATGACCGCCAGCGGAGGAGGCTGGGCGATCCCGCTTCCCGCGAGCTCGGCTGCGACGAATCGCACCGTCACTTTCACTGCCCCTGGTTTGCAGCAAAGCATTAGTCTAACCGCGCCGGCGAATCAAAACGTCAAGGCGGATCTCAAACTCACCTATACTCCACCCTTGATCACGAGCCCCGCCACGGCTTGGGTCAATAGCCCTCTCAATTTCACTTTTTCCGCCATTCCAGGGGCATCGAACTACAGGTGGAACCGCTGGACTCTTCAAAATGCCGCGCCGGAGAACTGTAATGATAACATCAATGTCACCATGTCACTCAGTAGCGGATCCGGTGGCTCCTACACTGGATTGAACACCGCATCCAAATTCGAGGGCGCTTCGTCTTTCCAACTCGTCAATCCAGGTAGTGCGAACAACCAGTTCGTTGAGCTCAATCCAGTTTACTTCGGCGGCACCTCGCCGTCGGTGAGCTTCCGCAGTCGCGTCGCGCTCGCCACCTCCGCAATCCTCCACAAAGTGCAGTTCCAGGAGGTTGGTTCTTCCGTTTGGCAAGATGGTTACACACAGGCGGGTGCAGGCACCAACGCCGAAAATACCTTTTCACTTCGGACCATCAATCTGCCGAGTATGGCAGGGAAATCATTCAAACTCAGGTTTTTCACCAGTTACATTACAGGAGGATCCACCTATAACAACACAGGATCGGGCTATGGCTGGATGATCGATGCCATCGCCTTCACCAATGTATCTACTTTATCCAATCCCACCCTTCAAACGCTTGCCCAGCCATCGGCCATTTTCACCGCTCCGGCGCTGGGAACCTACCTTATGGCGGTGGCACCTCAGATCTCAGGGGCCATTTTTCCGGCATCTTACCAAACACTTCAGGCGATTGCTCCACCGCCTCCTTCTTTCGTCACATGGGCCACCGTTCTTGAAAACGCCAGCGGACTTGCAGTTGGCACGCTGACAAATTCACCCAACGGCGACCAGGACAACGATGGTCTGCAAAACTTGATCGAGTATGCATTCGGCACATCACCCGTTGGTGCGAATGCCCCATCAAGCCGGATGCCCGCAACGCTCACCAGCGAAACCCATTACATCCTCCGCTACCAACGCGATACGAACCTGACAGACCTCATTTTCACCCCGGGCGTCTGCGAAGATCTCAGCTCATGGAAAACTCCGGGACAAATTGGTGCGCCTGCTGGATTTACCGATGTGCTGATTTCCACCAGCAACGGCATTGAAACTCGCGAGGCAAGCGTGCCCAAGAGCGCAATGAACAATTGTTTCATGACCGTGCAGGTCAGACGGCGCTGACAAATCCTGACGATCAGTAGCCGCCATAGCCGTAGTCGTCGCAATGGCTTGAATAATATCCGCCTCCCCCGTAGTAATGGTTGCTGCCATGATTGTCATTTGCGATCGCATAGCCGATCAAGCCCGCAGCCGCGACTCCTGCAATGGCCACCGCTGGATCCACCGTCTGCATCGCCCTGCCATTCGTATCATAAGTGGTCATGCAACTCACACTGGAAAATCCAAGCGCAGCCACCAAGGACCATGCTCCTACCCGCAACCCTGAAAGATGGTTTTTCATGCCATGATGGACGGGCAGGATTTCCGCATTATTCGAAAAATTTCACCCCTCGTTCAGACTCGCCGAATCTTGCCACTTGCGGTGGTGGGTAAGGCTTC
>JBBRIB010000155.1:0-6831 GCA_038221745.1 Verrucomicrobiales bacterium | reverse complement strand
GGAGCGGCAGGATGCGCAGTTTTTTCCGAGTTTGCGTGAGTATCATAGGCTCTATGGAGTGACCGAGGCACGTCTGGATGAGATCCGCAAACGCGGCCTCTATCTCATGCATCCCGGCCCGGTGAACCGCGGGGTGGAGCTGTGTGATGCGGTGATGGACTATGAGCGCAGCCTGATCAACGATCAGGTGGAAAACGGCATCGCAGTGCGGATGGCCGTGCTCTATTGGCTCAAACCGCAAATCTAGCGGTTTTTTTGCGGGTAAAGCATGAGCTAATAAATAGGTTAGTAAAAACATAACTCACTTGCTAAACTCCTTGCCCAAACTGGGTTTAAAAAGAATTCTCTATGAAGCGCCTACCTACCCTGATCCTAATTGCGATCATATTCCTAATCAGCGCAGTCTGGTTATTGGTATCGAAAAAAGAAATTAAACGTATTAACCAAGAGACAAAGGTTGCGACTAAGGCAAAGCAGTCTGATATACTATCTAAAAAAGTAGAGAAATATAACAGTGAATCCATTTTGAGCGAATCAAGAAGAAACGAAGAATTGCAGTTCGAAAAAGAGGCAGCACAGATTCGCAAGGATCTATTCATGGCTGCTAGCAATAACGACATGAAAATTTTTGGTTCTCGAATGGTCGACCTATTGGATCGGTTCAAGGGAGATCCGAGTCAGATATTGCATGATTTATCACCTTTATTGGAGCACGAAAACGAATCAATTGTTGGGGTGGTGGCCTCAGCGTTCTTGCGATCAAGGATTAATACCGAAAACGCAACAGCTGCTCTTCTGAGGATCTTGGCGCGCACAGAGCCCTTGATTGAAGCTAAGACCGAGGACGATCCAGTCGACATCCGCCTCGCAGCTGCAACAATTCTCTCGGAGTATCCTTCTGAAGAAATATCAGATGCGGTGTGGAAATTATACGAGAGAACGAAAGACAAAGGACTCTTCGATGAACTATTCAGACTCAAAAACCCCAATCTTCCAGGAGAGATCATCCCACTGCTGACAGAGCATGGCGCAGTTTTAAATTATATCAACATTATTGCTGAATACAAGATCCAAGATGCCCTTGAACCACTTTTGAAGTGGTATAGCAACGAATATTTCATGCGGAAAGGCGACGGGCCGAAACGCGGTGCAACCTTGTGGGGGCTGTGGCGTCTCACTGGAGAGCAGAAATACCATGATGAGTTTATCGCAACTGGCGGTGGGCGCTCGGTGGAATACTTGGCGAATGAGGGAACACCGGAAGCCAAAGTAAGACTACTTTCCTTAATGCAAGAAAGAACCTATAGTAACATGCATGATATGATTGCGATGGCTCTGCACCTCAAATATGCTGATCCTCCCGAGCTAAAAGAATATCTTCGGAATATCTATTTGACTCAAAACACCTCTTCAATTTCCGTCACCCTTCTCTATCGCCTCACCGCCGCAATTGACGATCCCGAACTCCACGCACTGGCAGCAAATGCTTACCCTGGTGCTGGAGGGCCGGGGATGTGGCGGCAGTATGGAGTTTATCGAAAAGGTTGGGCTATCCCAGAGTGGGCAGGCGGTGCGCTCGACATACGGTGATCGTGCTCCAGGCTGCGCGCTCTGAAATATGCCACTGGCGGCTGATCAGGTGCGCTGCTGGCCTGCGGGCCCATGTGACGTGCGCGGCGTAATGCTGCATTCAGTCCAGGACGCTCCCGGCAAAGCCGGGCCCCCCCCTCCTCGGATGTCCCTCGGGAATACCTCGGCAGCATTACCCGCCGCAGTCACAGGCAAGTCCCCTACGGCATGCAGCCCCCGCGCCAGCCCGTTCCCAGACTCGTTCGCGCTCGCATCCTTCGGCCACCTCACGCCCCACGGCCAGGCGGGCGGCGGTTGCCTCCAGCCCACGGTTCTTTCCGCTTCGCTTTAGCAACCCCTCCCGTTTCAAGAACTGCGCCGTTGGATTTGACCTAAATTGCCTACTCTCATTGAACATCCAAGCGCCTTCCTCTTAGGAACGTTTGTCCAATGAATAAAAAGTAGCCGATTTCCCATCCTAATTAAAAGACAATTAGGTTCTTTTCCCAGTCAATCGTTGAGAACCCCAGACTGCTAGAAATGTAACGATCAGCAAAAGTGTGCTCAGCGCATTGATCACCGGGAACTCCCGGCTCTTTTTGATCATGCTGTAAATCACCACGGGCAGCGTGTCAGAGCCGGGGCCTTTGACAAAAAAGGTGACCACGAAGTCATCAATCGAGAGTGTGAACGCCAACAATCCGCCGGCGAGAATCCCCGGTGCCACCAAAGGGAAGATGACCTTCCAAAACGCCTGGAAGCGGGTGGCTCCGAGGTCGCGGGCAGCATCCACGATCTGGAAGTCGAAATCCTGCAATCTCGCCAAGACCACCAATGTCACATAGCTGATGCAAAAGGTGATGTGGGCGATGGTGACGGTGAGCATTCCGAGCGTTTGGCCCATGGCCACGAAGAGCAACAACAAGCTCATGCCCATCAAGATTTCCGGCAGGACCAGTGGCACGGTGATGAGAAGATGATGGGCGGATTGAAGCTTGGATTTGTAGCGTTGGAGGGCGAAGGCTGCGCTGGTGCCCAGAACCATCGCCGCGATGCTCGCGATGGTGGCGATCTGCAATGAGTTTCCGAGAGCGGCCCATAGATCGTCCCGCTCTAACAATCGTTCATACCATTTCAGGGTGAAACCTTGCCAACTCGTTCCAAAGCGCGAGGGATTGAAAGAATTGAGAACCAGCACTCCGATGGGCAGATAGAAAAACGCCAAGACCAGCAGGGTGGTGATCAGCGGAATTTTACTACCTTTCATTAGATTTGAAGTTCTGCGGTGAAGATGCGGGCAAGTGGGCACTCAGGGCAATGCCAAATCCGCGCTTGGATTTATCGGGACTCTGGAATTGGCATTTACGTTTTCTGCTCTATCTTGCCGCTGCTGCGTAAATTTTTTGATTCATGACCACGCTCACCGCTCCCGCCTCGCCCCGTGCGATTCTCTCGTTTGACTTCGATGGCACCTTGCATCACCCGGCCCAAGTGCCACCAGTGCCAACGGCATTTTTCGAGCAGATCCGCAAGCTGCGCGAGGAGAAAGCCATCGTTTGGGGGATCAACACGGGTCGCTCGATGGCACAAATGGTGGAGGGGTTTCACGAAAGCCGGTTCCCCTTTCTGCCGGATTGGGTGATAGGCCGTGAACGGGAGGTCTATTTCCCTAACAGTTTCGGGCGGTGGGTTCCCGAGACGAAGTGGAACACCCGCTGCGAAAAAGAGATTCACGGCCTTTTCAAACGATCTGAAAAACTCCTCGCCCGCATCCGGCGTGAAGTCGAGGAACACACGGGCGCGCAGTGGATGGAAATGGACGGAGAACCCGCAGGCATTATTTCGCGCACGGTCGAGGAAATGGAATGGATCGTGGGCCACATCACACCGATCATCCAGGTGGAGCCGCATTTCTCCTGGCAGCGGAATTCCATCTACCTGCGCTTCGGCCACCGGGATTTCCAAAAAGGCAGCAGCCTTTGCCATGTGGCGGATCACTATCAGCTTCCGTTAGAGCGGCGTTTTGCGATTGGGGATAGCCACAACGATCTCGAAATGCTCGATCCCACCAACGCCGGAATGACCGCCTGCCCATCGAATTCAGTGCCCGAAGTGAAACAAAAAATCCAGGCACATGGCGGCTACCTTGCCAGCAATTCCTGCGGTGACGGGGCGGTTGAGGCTTTGGTCCATTATTTTGGATAAATTAATTGTTTGCAATTCCTGATTATCAAGGTATCTCTTCTTCATTCCCTGTGCGAACTGGGAGGCGAGTGGAGTTCCGGGGGGAAACCCGCTTACCACCAGTTCCAGTGCTATCCCCACGCACGGGAGGATATGTATAAGGCGCGGAGTTCAGAAATGAACCCGCGCCTTTTTTATTTACCATTCAAGGAGAGCCTCAGGAAATTTTCACCCGCTTATCCGCCTTGAGCATGCCACATCCGGCGGCCACGTCGATTCCCCGGCGTTGGCGGAAGGTGCAGGGAAATCCAGCCGCCAGCAGAATTTTCTGAAACACGTGGCCGCTGTCACTCTCCACGCCCGCGAAGCCACTGGTGGGATTGAGCGGGATCAAATTGATGTGCGCATCCATTCCGCGCAGCAATTCCGCGAGGCGGTGGGCCGTCGCGGGCGAGTCGTTTTTTCCGGCGATCAAGGTCCATTCGAAGAAAATTCGTTTGCCCGTTTGTTCGCCATACTTGCGGCACGCATCCATCAGCATGGCCAGCGACCACCGCTTGCTCGCAGGGACGAGCGCCGCTCTCTCCTCTTCGGTGGAGCCGTGAAGACTCACTGCGAGCCGATACGGCCGCCGCTCTTCTGCGAGCCGCAAGATACCCGGCACAACGCCCACCGTGCTGATCGAAATTTTCGTAGGACCGATGCCGATCCCACTCCTGTTCGAGATGGAATCCAGCGCGTGGATCACCGCATCATAGTTGTGCAGTGGCTCGCCCATGCCCATCAGGACCATGTTGCGGAGGCGCTTGTGAGGGTGGATCGCTTTTAAAATCCGCCGGGCATGCAGCACTTGGGCGACGATCTCCCCCGGCCGCAGGTGCCGGACGAAGCCCATCTGCCCGGTGGCACAGAACACGCAGCCCATCGCGCAGCCGGCCTGAGTGCTCACGCACACCGTGTGACGACCCTCATAGCCCATCAGGACGGTCTCAATGGTCTGCCCGTCACGGAGCCGCAGGAGAAACTTCCGGGTGAGGCCATCGCTGCTGTGAATCTCATCCACCACTTCCGGTGAATCGAGGTGGAACATTTTCCCATCGCCCACCGAGGCATCCACCCAGCGCCGCAAGGGGGGCAGGAAATTGCATACCGATAGATCCAGGAGACCATCGCCGTGGAGTGCCCGCCAGAGCGGTTTCACATGATGGGCGATCACGCCATCAGCCGCCAAGGCATCCCTCATCTCAGCAAAACTGAGATCGTGCAAAGAACGCGGTAGGGATGAAGTCACGCGCAAATCCAAACGAACCCCACTGAATTGTGCGATTGAAAAATGCCCCGCCCTGGATTTATCCGCCGGATCTTAGCTGGCGGGCTTCTCCCACTTGCTTGGATTGGGAAATTTCTGACGCATCCAATTGAGGAAATCGTCGTTCTCCGCCCATTGATCATCCAGGTTCATCCAGCGCATCGCAGGATCATCGCGGGATTCGAGCGTCGCTTTATCATCACAAGGGCGGCCTTCACTGCGGAGCAATCCATGATAGGCGAGTTCAAAAGGGAATTTATACCATACCCCAAAGTGATCGAAAGTCTTCCTCGCATGTTCCCGGTGAAAAAGAATTGGCGTGTGGGACGGATTTTTGCTAGGGTCGAAGGTCGGTTACTGGAGGGGTCTTTGGAAACCAGAGAAACGGGGAGACGAAGCGTGTTGCAGATGAAAGATATCCCAACGTTGCGGCATTGCTTGCATGACAGCGCTGAAGGGGATGTCAGACGGCAGCCCTACCCCGATTGAGGGAGAACCGCCGCCTGATTGAGGGTTTCAAAACCGATAAGTAAGGGAAATCTTCACCACCGGGAAAAATTTGTAGTCCTCCGCGTCGTCTTGGAAACTCTGCCTCTCAGCTTCAAGACCCGCTACAGGCACAAGGTCGGCAAGCCCACCCTCGACGGTCAACGTGGATTCCGGGTCGCCGAAATAGCTCACCCCTACCTCCAATCCGAAAATAAAGTTCTGCGAGGCACCAAATGCCCAGTCCCAGCCGATTCCGATGTAAGGATTGAAGGAGTTGTATTCGACACTCCCACGCAAAGCATCTCCAGTACCGAGTAAATAATCGATATCATCGATTTCGACCGTTTCTCCAGCACCGCTTGCTCTGCCATTGAACTCATTGTTGCTGAAAAAAGCGCCAGCGGTGATCCTGAATCCATAACCGTCGAAAGGCAGATAGTTGGCGGTGATGCCCAAGTTCGAGAGGTCGAGATCTCCGTCATAGTCAACGCTGTCGATTTCCAGGCTGTCATTGTATTTGAAATAATTACCTTCAACTTTAAAGTAAAGGGATTGCGTGAGGTTGTATGACAAGTGGATGCCTGCCCCCTGTGTGCCGAGTTGTGTGCCGATTCCGACCCCCCCAATCCAATCGCTTTGAGTGGCGGACTGGATGGGCGTGGATTGTTCAGTGGTGGCGACTCCCGCACACAATGTGGCGGGTACGGCAAGCGCGAGCAGGGTGACAATTTTGGATGTTTTCATAGTGCTGTATTCTTATTTAGTATGGTTGTGTTTTCTTTTGGTAGATGGTGGGGGAAGAGGATGGTTTTACGGGAAGGTGCGTGGGAGGTTAGGCCGATAAATAACCTTCCAAAATAGGAATAGAAATTACGGGGAGGCATTGCGGGAGGGTGCTTTTCAAGAAGCTCAGGTGCGTATTTACGAAAGATTACCATGGGTCAAGCTATTTTACGACTCTGAAAGCGATTGCGATTTGCAATTCGATCTGATGACGCAGCGCCCATGTCTGTTGGTGGGGATGGATCGTCCCGAGCTAGGTCGCATCGCCATCGTAGGCACTGATGCAGAGAGGCTTGAGTGGGCTAGGGGATTGAGCGACGATGGGCAAGCGCAAGAGCCTGGACTGCGCACTCGGCGCACGGTGATTTTATTTGTGAGGATTGATTGCATGTGGCTGTAGGGGAAAGCACTTTGGGCTAGACAAACCGGGCGATTTGCGGTCAGTTACGGCTGACATGAACTCTGAAGTCGAAAGCGTGTTTGCCGAGGACCCGCCC
>JBBRIB010000154.1:0-6831 GCA_038221745.1 Verrucomicrobiales bacterium | reverse complement strand
AGTCCTAGAAGACTTATCTTTTCTTCAGTGAGCAGACTTCTTCTTAAACATCAAGAATGTGAGAAGAGCAACGGCGGCACCGAAGAGGATGAATGTCCATTTGCCCGAGCTGGCTTCAGACGGAAGATCATCGTATTTGTTAGAGATGGCGGGTGTTGGCTTGGCATCACTTGCGGGAGCTGCTGAAGAGTTCGCTGCGGGCTTGGTTTCGCTTGCCGGGTAGGGCGAGGCCAAATCAGCTACCGTCACGGGTGGCTTGCCTACTTCGCTGCGGAGGGCGGCGACTTCAGCAGGGGAGACGGGTGAGGCGCTGTTGCCATGGGAATTTCTAACATAGGTGAGGACAGCCGCGATTTGCTCATCGGTCTGATAGGCGAGAGCGGTCATGCCGGCGGGGAAGTTGTATTCCACGCCCTTGACCTTGATCGGGCCTTGGAGGCCGCGGAGCTGGATACGGATGAGGTTCTCGACGGGGCCGGTCACCCACTCGGAGCCGGCAAGCGGAGGGCCGGCGGCGGTGCCTTCGCCGCTTTGACCGTGGCAGGCACCGCAGACGATGAATTGCTGTTGGCCGAGTTTGAGGAGGGCGGGATCGATGGCGGAAAGAGCGACGGATTTTTCTGGTATTGGCAGAGTGTCGGGATCGAGCGGCTCCGGGGTGGCAACGGCGATGGGCTTGACCCCGCCTTGCTTGAGGCTGGCGAGCCAGGCGACAAGGTCGCGCAGATCGCTGGGATTGAGAAGCTGGCCCATAGGCGGCATCGGGGACACAGGTGGAGTGACGGAGGCGACATCGCTGCGGGAGAGGCGGCGGGGTTTGGCTTCGACATCGATATCGAGATGGTCAGGAGTTTCGGCGAGGAGATTGCCGCTGATCGATGCGCCGTTTTTGAAATCGACGAGCACGGCGCCGAAGCCGGGAGTAATGACTTGGCTGGGCTGGATCATTGATTCGAGGAAATAGCGGTGATCTTTGTGGCGTAGTCCGATGCCGAGGAGATTCGGGGCGGTTTCTCCACCTGCGGTGTGACCTTCTTCTGCGCGGTGGCAGCGCATGCATTCACCGGCGGGATGGGATTTGAATAGAGCTTCGCCTGCGGTGGGATTGCCACCTTCGAGCGAGAGATTCCATTTGGCGAGGGGATCCGGGCTTTTCGCGAGTGCTTCTTCGAGAGCGGTTAGGGATTTTAAAACGGCAGGTGATGAACGTTGTTTGGCTGCGGCCACGAGTTCGATGGCATGAACGGAGACCCCGTTGGAAGCACTGAGTTTTTCGAGGTGAGTGATAAAGATAGGATCGGCAGCATCGCCGGGGAGGCTTGCAAGGATGCTCCAGGCTTTCTGGGTGCGAGGTGATGGAGTGGCATCCAACAATTTCCCCAGTGGCGCGATGGCGGTGCCGGGTGAAACCTGAGCGAGGCTGTTGATGGCGGCGAGGGCGAGTTCATCGGAAGAGTCATCTGCCAGATTCAAGATTAAGGCATCGAGTCCGGCAGGGCGGCGCTCGACGTAAAGCTTGAGGGCATTGGCGCGAGCGTCTGGAGGTAGTTTTTTGTTGGTGATGATTTTGTTGAGGCTTGTTTCATCAAGGCCTGCGATATCCGGTTGGTATTGGGCGATCAGGGCGAGTGCTGAGGTAAGCGCGAAGCCATCTTGCTTGAGGAGAGCGGGCAATGTGGCTGTTAGAGCGGGAAGAAGAGTGGCGGGATCGCGCTTTGGGAGTGGGCTGTAATGGGCGGTGAGTTGATCGACGGGGGGGGGATTCGTCCACACTGAGATGAGGCGGAGCGCTTCCTTACGTTCGGCCTCGGGGAGGCTGGGATTGGCGGCGAAGTTGAGGAGGCGCGCTGCATTTTCAGGATCACCAAGGCGGAAGGAATTATGGATCAGGCGCTTGAGCACGAAGGGCAGCCAAGAGCGTTTTTCCAAGGAATCAAGGCAGGTGGCGAGGATGGGGCGAGCGGCTGCTAGATCGAGATCGGTGATGGCGCGGATGGCCTCGTCGGCCACTTTGGGATCGGCATCGAAGATGAATGCCGAGACATCCGGGCTGGCCATCCTGCGCAGGGCGACGGTGGCTGCAAGGCGGACGGCTGAAGATGGGTGAGTGGTCAGGGCAGCAAGTGGCTTGGAATCTGCCGCGATACTTTGGAGAGCGAAGGCACCTGCGTGGCGCAGATAGACATCGCTATTGTTGTTTGTAACGAGCATTTCGCAGACGGAGTCAAAAGCGGTGCCGTCTTTAAATTTACCGGCAAGAATGGCGGCGAAAAAGCGGACGCGCGACGAAGAATCCTTGAGGAAAGGAGCGAGGGCGAGTGGCTTTGCGGAAGCGGGGGAATCCCCGAGGGTCTTAAGGACTTGGGCACGAATTTCAGCATCCGCATCTCCCAATAGAGAGACAAGTTTTTCGTTTGCGGCGTTGCGCACATCGGGCGGATGGAGATTTGCGAACTGGCCGGTGGTGGAAGGCATGCTGCCGCGTCTTGAAAGGATGCCGAGACCCCAGATGCCGTGGAGGCGCCGGGTGAAATCGGGAGAAGCCACAGCTTCTGAAAAGCGGGCCAAGGCATCGGCTTTGCGGGTGAGGGCGACTTGGGCGCGAAGGCGGACGCGAAAGTCAGGGTGAATGAGAAGGGCGGAGAGTTCTCGGGATTCGCGTTGATTGAAGCCCTCGCGGATGAGCTTTGCGGTTTGTGCGGCTTCTTGGGCGCGCCAGGTGTTTTCGCCTGCATTTAGGGAAAGCAAACGGCCGGCGTCATGTGATTCCCAACCGGTGATGAAATCCGTAACGAAAAGCCGACCATCCCACGAATATTCGACATCGGTAGCAGCTATGCCCCAGAGGAACTGGCGGGCATCAGCGAGAGCCATGCCGGCGCCCTTCGGTTTCATTTCGAAGGACCAGATGCCGGAGTTTGCGGCACCGCCCCGGTAGTCACAGATGAGGAAGCGGCCCTTTTCACTTTCGAGGAAACCGGTGCCCGGATGATAGGTGAGTCCCGATGGACCTGAGCTGAGATAGGCGCTAGGCGGCACGAGGTAGGCTGGCTGGATGGGATTCTCGAGTCCCCAGGTTTTCTCATCCATCCAACGGCTGGTGGGCCGCTCTTGGAGACCGATCTGACGGTGGAACGAGTGCATGGCTTGATGTTCCATCTGCCATCCGGAATCGCCGCCTTCGACCAGATAGACGATGCGGGCTTCGTCGCCTTGGTCCGAATTGTTATCGACGGAAAATGGATTTCCCAATGCATCAAAACTCAGCTCCTTGGGATTGCGCAGGCCGGTGTGAAACAACTCAAAACCGCTGCCATCTGGCTCGAAGCGGAAAGCGGCGCCTTCATTCGGATACTTGTAGGAAACGCCCTCTTTGGTCACGAAGCTCAAGCCGCGATCGCCGATGGTGCCATAAATGCGCCCATCCGGCCCGAGCGTGAATCCATTCAGGTCGTGACCGGAGAGAGACACTCTCACCCCGAATCCGTCTTGAATCACCTTTCGCTCATCGGCTGTGCCATCTCCATTCGTGTCCCGCAGCTCCCAGATTTTTGGAATACAGGCAAAGAATAAACTCCCCTCATAGTAGAAGACTCCAGCTGCGGTGCCATCTAAAACATCCTTGAAGCCATCGGCGAAAATTTTGTTTTCATCCAGGGTGCCATCGCCATCGGTGTCATGAAGGCGGCGGATGATTTCCGAGGTGCTGGTCATTTTCTCAATTGAGAGTTTTTCCTGCCATTTTTCATGCATCGCGCGACGGTCTGCGGTGGTCTTGCTAGCGAGATCATCGACATACCAATAGAGGTGTTCACGGTCATCCTCCACGCCCGCTCTGCGGAAGCGATGGGTCTCGGAAATATAGATCCGCCCTTCATCATCGAAGGCAAGCGCGGTGGGGGAGGTGAGTTTCTGATCCTCATAGGTGGCCTCGACTTTGAGGGTGCTTGCGGAGGGAATGTTGATATTTGGTAGGGCGGCGGAAGGGCTGAGACCCTGGATAAAGGCCTTGCCCGCACGGGTAGTGGGTGGGAATTTGTAGCTCGGGTCCCCTGCAAGGACAATCTGATCGACGGCAATGAAGCCCCACTCGCCGGATGCGTCATCCAACAGAACGATATGGGCCGATTTCCCAACAAGATCTGCAACATTCCAAACTGCGTTCCTGGTTCTGAAACTGCGTGTACCCGTTGCCTCACGCACGATCTGGCCATCGACGATGAGCTGGGCGGCGGTCTTGCCCGGGAGGTCTCCACCAGCGATCAGAAAGAGGATAAACGGCTCCTTGATCGAAAACCCGGGGGAAGTCAAGCGGCCCTTGGCGTCCTCGCCTCCATGGGTGGAAGCTGCCAAACCATCGTCCGAATAAGCCGTGAAAGGCTCCTTCATCTCTGAGGTTTTCACGGCCACCGGGGCGAGGCCGAATGCTTCCCCTTCCACCTTCCAATCATCGAAGCCATCGCCCTCAAAGGCTTGGAAAATCCGAGTTCCCGCGTGGACAGAAGCACAGAGAGTAAGAATAATGAAGGCTGTGCGTAACATTTGCTGGATTGAATCGAGGATGCAGAAGGTCATGAAGAGATTGCCTCGGATTTTCGAAATGCCAATGGCAAAGATCCAACGGCGCTTTGGAATGTTTTGTTTCTTGGGAACCCCACGACCAGATTTGACCGTTCCTGCTTCAGGATTCCAAGATCTTGAAAAATGCCGCCGCCGCCGCGAGGACGATAGCCAACAGTGCGGCGGAACCTGCGAGGCGGTCTAAAAGAGTCGAGCTTGGCCGCTTGCCGGATGAGGACCGAGGAAATACAACAAGGGCATACGTCATCCCGGCGAGCAAGCCTCCGACGTGAGCTGCGTTATCGATGAATCGATAGCCCACCAATCCGATCAGGGCAGTGACAAAAACACCCGCTGCGAGACGTTTCCTCGATCTCAGAGGGACCAACTCGTGATGAAGAGTTTCAAAAACCAACAAAAATCCCAGCCAGCCCATCAACCCGCCCGACGCGCCGACGGAAGTCGCGGTCACGAGATGAGCGGAAGCAATTCCGCCCGCAGATGCCGAAAAAAGAAACACCAAAACGAGATGAGGCCATCTTGCGAGAACTTCCAGGCGTTTCCCTAGATAGAGCATCGCCGAGCCATTCATGAGCAAATGCACGATGTTTCCATGCATCAATGGGGCGGTGAACAGGCGCCACCACTCGCCTTGGAAGTAGCTGCTTTTCACCAATCCGGCTTGCGAAATTCCACCCCAATTTTGGAAAATCGCGAACCAGGAACCACGGGCTTCTCCATGGCTTGGAGCAAGTAACTGAGCGACTGTGACACATCCGATGAGCGCCAACAGAACTTTGGTGACTGGTGCTTTTTGGCAATCAAGCCAGGTATCAATTCGCAATGTCGGTACTGAGGCGGCGTTGCCCGAATCGGACCAAGTGCTGAGTTCAGAGCGTCTTTTTCTCGCTTGATACCAAGGGATGAACGCAAAAATCACAAACATCAGAAGAGCGATGCCAGAGTTTCCAGAAGCTAAAATCGCCCGAAGCCCAAACTTCAAGCGCACCCAGAGATCCACATCCGTGCCAGCCTGGGTGGCCATCTCAGCGGCGAGCGCGAAGCCCCGATAAAGGGCCAATCCAACGCATCCTAACAGAATGATTCCGAACCAGCGCAGGCGGTGGAAACTTTCTGCCAGATCGTCGCTCGCCCATTGGCTTCGCGCCGTGCGCAAGGACTCGCCGAGTTCGGGAATCTCCTCGGGTAAAACCATCCACTCCCCCTGCGGTGTCCACACAAGACTTAACTCGGCGGCACGGTCGTTCTGGATGGCTTGCACCAAAACTTCAAGCGTGGCGCAGGGATGGTGCCGACGTTTGAGATCAACCCAGCCCCAGCCCCCGGGAGCTTTGGGAAATGCTTCAGGCTTCGCCCATTCCGGGACATCTAGCATGGATTCAGGGGTCGCCGTCACGGGGTGAGAGCACCTCGCGGAGGCTATTTATTCTGAGGAAGCACCTCAGGTGTTGAGGGCGCGCTTGCAGGCGGATCCGCTGGGGCTTGTGGCGGCGTGATATCGGGAATCACCACGGGAGGCGCGGGTTGCCCGGCATCCGCCGGGGATTCAGAGGGCGTGGGAGCAACGGGTGAATTTACTTCGGCGGGAAGTTCTTCAGTGAGTGACTTGGGCACGGTGGGAGTCTCGGGAATTGCAGGAGCTTTGGCCTCCACCTTGGGTTGTGGTTTCTGGAGCAGGGACTCACCCTTGTTCTGGTGACCAATCAACACCGCCAGCACGAGGCTGATGATGAAAAACGCGGAACCCAGGTAAACCGTGGTGCGTTGGAGCACGTTGGTGGTCCGTGCGCCGAAGACCTGGTCCGTCACGCCACCGCCGAAAGCCGCGCCCAAACCCTCCTGCTTGGGACGCTGCATCAGAATCATCAGGGTCATCAACAGGCAGACGATCACGAAGATCACCAGCAAAAGGTTAATGCTAATCGAAAGCCAATCTATGGAAGCAAAAGTCATGGACGCGGGACTATGGGGAGGCGTTCCCGAGTTGTAAAGCGGCGAGTTTCCAGAAATTTCACCTTTGAATGAGGTTGCGGTAACTGGGAGCTGCATGGAGATACACGTCAATACGTAATTCTAAAACCCTTATATTTTGGATATGTTGGCCACATGACCAGCCAAGCCAAACTACAACAGCTCTTTGATGCTGCGCTGAAAGACACTTCAGAGCTCAACAAGGCACCGACGCAGGCATTTCCGAGGCAGTCGAGCTTGGAGACCGTGATTCCGGCTCAAGTTCCAATGCAGGCACCT
>JBBRIB010000153.1:0-6856 GCA_038221745.1 Verrucomicrobiales bacterium | reverse complement strand
ATTGCCGAGGACTTGTAGAATGTCTCCCTGAGTGAGGAAGCTCTCGTGACCCCAAGCCGAGGAGGTTGGTTTTAGAGTGGAATCGATCTCCAGCGGCGAGGCGATTTCCGGGGGATGTGGACGGGGTGAGGCATGATCCTCAGTTCTGCGGCAGTTTGCCTACCAAGCGGACTCGGGGCTCTGCAGGAGAATTCCCGATGGCACGCGCTGGATGCCAGACAAAATCCGAAATTTTCAAATGCTGGAGCTGACGAGCAATAATAGCATAACGACCAGTGTAAACCCGCCGTTGGCATTTAGTTTGTCAGTCCCTTTTGTGCGGTCCATTCGGTCCAGAGGGGAGTTGCATTACTCGGCAAGGCAGAGACGGACGAAGCCTGCTTGTCCAGGCGGCAAGTCCACGGTGACGGAGCCGAATTCAGCGATGTTGAAGATGGAGGGCATATTTCCAGCTCGGGTCAATGGCTGCCAGGCGCCCCCGGTGAGCGTGCTGGAAAATTCCAAGCGGACGGGAGCTTTCAAGCCACTGGCTGGGAGATCGATGCGGAGAAGCCCGCTAGGCTGATCAAAGGTCACCGGTGGTGTCCACGCTCCGGCTGTGGCATCGAAGGCGTATAGGAGGATGAGCGGCTGCCCAGAGGTGGCGCAGAGATCGTTCAGGCTCAGCGGGGTTTGGCCGCGCTGGTTGAGTGCCCAACTCGTGAAGGTTTGGCCGGGCATCCAAATTTCACCTGAAGCGGAGAAACTGCCTTCCTCGGTGATTCTCAGAGTGCCATTGACCACTTCTGCAGGCTGGGTGCGTGCCTCATCCCGGGTGTGGGTGAAATCAATTCGGTAGCGGGCTTTGTAGTTCCGGTTTTCCAACAAGCTGCTGGTAACGGTAGTGGTGCCGACCAGCGGATTTGCATCAGGCTTCTGGGCGAGATCGCGGATCTCTTCCTGAATGACCGTATTGCCCACCATATAGCGGGTGGTGACGGTGCCACGGTCCTGGATGAGCTGGTGGCCGTTGTTTGATATCACTCCGGTGATTGGATTGATGGCTCCGGCGCTGCTATTGCCTGTGGCACTGGAAACGATGCCACGAGTGAGGAGCCTTACTCTCGCGACGACCGGAAAGGTGGAGATAACAATATTAGAAGTGGTGTCCGAGTAGGCGACGTTCCCTCCGAGAAATCGGAATTTGGAAATTACGCCATCCGTCATTTCTATATCACCCGTCAGGTTTCCGGTGATCTGCAAGGTGGCGGCAGTGGAGGGGCCGGTGCTAAGTTGATAGGAAACCTCGAAAGAGCCTCCTGAGTTGATCGCCAGAGGAACAGGAGCGGCCTGCGCTCCCGTATAGACGAGCATGAGGAAGAGGGGGGAACTTTTCGTCGCGGGGACTATCGCTATCTCGGGCAGTTAGGCAAGCTATAGGTTGTTGATTTTCCAATTGCCGCAAGCGCTTGGGCCAGATATACCCTGGGCGCGATGCGTGTCCCCGAGCCATCACCCTCCGATGCGGCAGCTGCGAAATGCCTTTTTCCCACCACCCGCTGGACCATCGTTAACAATCTGGGTAACGGTGAACGGCGCGTGCGCTTCATTGCTTGGGATGAATTCTGCCGCTCCTATCAGCGCCCGCTTTATCTCTGGCTGCACATCAGAACAGGGGATTCCCACCTGACGGAAGAGCTGGTGCAATCGTTTTTCACAAAACTGCATCTTAAGGATCACTCGTTGGATGCCCTCCATCCATCCAAGGGGCAACTCCGCTCATGGTTGCTTTCATGCTTGAGGCGGCACTGGATCGATGAGTGGCGGGCGCGGCCTCCCGCCCCTGAGGGAATCCCGGAAAATACTCAAGATCAAAGCATTCCGTCCGATGATGTATATGATCGCGAGTGGGCCTTCAGTCTTTCTCGCCGTGTGCTTGGCGGGCTGCGCGACGAATACCAAGCGCGCGGGAAAATCGAACTGTTCAATGCCATGCTCCTAGCGCTCGATAGCCCGGAGGACTCAAGCCGGGCGGAAATTTCCCACACTCTGGAAATTTCCGAAAATCACTTCGCCGTGGCTTACATGCGCTTCCGCGAGCGCCTCGCGGTCCGACTGCGTGAAGAAGTCGCCGCCACCGTCATCGGCGACGAGCCGCAGGAAATCGATGCCGAGCTTCGTCATTTGATCGGAATTCTTTCCCGTCAAGGTGGATTGCTAGCCGCATCGACCAACGAAAAACCGTCCTGATGGGCATAAGCACACGGCACTTGTCATATTCGGGGAATTTTACCGTTTCCCCGACGGAAATGAATGATAAAGACCCTCTCACGCTCTCGGAAATCAGCTTGGCACGCTTGCTTGGTGACGCATTGCACGTCGGAGTCTCGGCAGCCCCTCCCGAAGCGCCCGAGTGGTGGCAGGATGACGCTTTTCCTTATGTCCCCGTTTCATTCGTCGGACGCGGCGGCTCAGGATTTGTATGGAAAGCCAGCCGCCGCGATGGGCGGGGATTCGTCGCACTCAAGCTCGTCCCCTTCCGCAGTGATCCTATCCGGCTCCAACAGCGATGGCAGGACGAGTGCGCGTCATTGAGGAAAATCCAACATCCCAATCTCGTCGCCCTCGTCGATCACGGCCGCTCCCCCGACAACCTCTCCGGCTGGCTGGCCATGGAGTGGATCGAAGGCACCTGCCTTGGCCGTAAGCTGGCCGCAGAAGGGAAAATCCCCTTTAAAGAGATCCTCCTCATTGTCCCGCAGGCGGTCGCTGGCCTCACCGCGCTTCATGCCGCCGGATTCGTCCATCGCGATATCAAACCATCCAACCTCCTCCTTGAAACGGAAACCGGCCGACTCGTCATCGCCGATCTCGGAATCGCCCATGATCTCGCAGGCGATCCGGACCAGCGTGTCACCCGCACCTTTGAGCAAGCCCTCACACCCGGCTATTTCCCACCGGAACTCTTAAAACCCGGCTACCGCCCCGAAGCGCGCGGCGATCAATATTCACTCGCCTTTTCCTTCTGGCAACTCCTCACCGGCACCATGCCACTCGGTGCGTTCGCGAAACTCCACCACCTCTGCAAATGCCCGGACGCGCTGGATGCCGTGTTTCGCAAAGCCCTCGCCACCGACCCCACCGATCGCTACCCGGATCTCGCCACCTTCGGTCAAGCCTTCCAACAAGCCGCCACGCGTCCTTCTCGCTCCGTCTATCTGGGTGCTTTAGTCGTCCTTTGCGCACTGGCTGCCGCCGTCTTTTTCTTCGTCCGTCCCGCCCCATTTCCCAAGCAATTTGATAGCGGTCCCATCCCCGTGAATCAAGGCCGCCATCAATTCATCCGCATCCACTCCACGCTCCAAAAGGATGGCCTCCTGCGCATGAAAATCCGCACCACCAATCTCGATTACCTGTTCGGTTTTGATCGCCGGGTGCAGCTTCTTCTCCGGGACAAAAACGGAGTGATCATCCACGAGATCGAGACCCACAGCTACGGCGTAAACGGACGCCTTCTGCCCGGAGCCACCTATGATCGGGTGGATGACACGCAACAGAGAATTCCCGCTGAAATCGCCATCCGCGTCGCCACCATTGACTACACCGCAGCTTCTTCTCCCGAAACCTTGAATGAAAAAATCTACGATGGCAGAGAAACCCTCAACAAGGGTTTCCGGGAAATCAAATCAGGCTTCAGTCGCGGAATCGACCTCCTATCCGATATGTTCACCATCACGGATACCCCGCCGCCCAAATCGGATAACGGCACAGTGCCTGCTTCACTCCCGGAAAAATCTACCGATTGAGAAATATTCCCTCACAGCAGCCCAGCAGCCCCAATGATGATTGCCCCTTGTCGCCACATCCGCCCACTCATTTGCGTCGCGCTCGCACTCACCGCCCCGCAGATTTCCGCCGCCCTCGTCGTCATCGATAGCTTTTCCGGCTCCTATCTCAACCGCGACATCACCCACGTCGGAGGGAATCTGAACATCAGCGTCACCGGTGATACCAACGACACATTCCTTTCCACCACCACCGGAATCGCCACCGCCACCGCCTTCCACAAAAGCGCCATCATGCTGGCGGATAGCGATGCCGCCACCACCGATCTCCGCCTCAACTTCAGCACCCCCGTCACCCAGCTCAGAATCACTTTTACCGACGTCGATGCAGACGTCTCCTCCACCTTCTCCGCCCTGACCCCGATGGACGTTCTCGTCGCCATCGAATTCGCCGGCACCGCCCGTGTCGTCACCTCCGGTGCAAATCCCCCCACCGCCCCGTCCGGTTTCAATTCGCCGAATATCAACGTCGTCGGCCAGCTCATCAAAGTCTCCGATACCGGGACCGGAGCCATCGTCCGTTTCGAGTTCGCCTCCCCCCAGACCTTCGTCCGCATCAACTATCAGAACGGAGCCGGCAGTGGCAGCGGCGGTGTGGGAGTCACCGAAATCCGCTTCGAAGCCAGTCCCGAGCCATCCGCCATCTCCCTGCTCGCGCTGTCCTCCCTCGCCCTCCTCCACCGCCGGAGATAAGGAGCGGGAACCTTATTGTCCCCTTCCTCGAAATGTAGCTGGAGCGTCTCGCTCCAGACCGTGGTCGGACGATCTTGCTCCGAGTCAAAATCTTCGAAGTTGCTAGCCGCCCTCCCTGCAGCGCCCTCCCGTGAGCATTGATCGCCTCAGAACTGCCCCACCCAGAGCAATTCCAACCACGGGCAAAAATTTTCATCATTGCTGTCATATTCCCCAACTTTTCCCGTTCTCCCCCATGATACCATTTCTAGATGGTGAATTGCAAAAACGTCCTGCCGCCCGCCCTCCCCGGCGGCAGGACGTTTCTCCTCCCCCGCCTCAATCTCTGATCTCTGATCCAAAGCCCGAAGGCGGTCGATTTGATTGGCGATTGATCCTTGAAAGGAAAATGCCAAAATCAGGACCGACGAATTTTACCACAATGGAAGTGCAGCGGACATGGACGAGCGGTCCCATCAAAAGCACGAGTCAAATCACCCTGATTTCAACTGATTTCACAGAAAGAATTGATAGAAATTTCACTCACTTTGAGGGTGAGTTGACGTTTCTTTCCAACCTATTCCAAATCAGTGTCATCAGTGAAATCAGTGGTTACCATCTGCCATTTTAAGCTCAATCGAACGGATTCACCACAGCCACCCCGGCCTCTCCGAAGTCCTTTACGTTTCTCGTCGCCACAGTCAGCCCGTGAGTCAGCGCCGTTGCGGCGATCATGCTATCCTTGAGCGGCATGGCTTTCCCTCGTCTCCGCAGTCCAGCTAGCAACTCCGCCCATCGTAGCGCCGTCGTCGCATCCCACGGCACACACACCATTGTTCCTACTCTTTCATTGAACCACGCATCCAGGGAATTCCTTCTCTGTCCCTCCGGTAACAGCAGAATACCCAGTCGGATTTCACCAAGGACTACCGGATCGAGCGCGAGCTTCGCCTCATTCGCCTTCAGCCAAGCCACGACCCGCCCGCTTGGATCAGGCTTCGTCACCTCGGAAATCACGTTCACATCCACCAGAAAGCTCATCGGATTTCAGGGAGGATGGAATCCGTCGTTTCCCCAAATTCGCCTTCACCTAGAAAACCCTTCACCGGACACGCCAGCAGCCAGTCCACCAAACCCTCGTTCGGCGCACGCTCAATTCTCCGCAAGCGGTATTCCCCCCGTTCCACCCGTTCCACCTCAAACAGGTGACCCGCCCGAACATCATCCATCCGGCGCACCTCCGCCGGCAATACAATCTGCCCTTTACTGGAAACTACGGTTCTCATGCAGAGTAAGCTGCCGTCTTACTTTGAAATGTCAAGCCACCACTCAGGCCCTACGGTGCGGTAGCGAGCGACATCGGCGGTGGCCAATGGAAGGCCAAGAGTGGATGCATGAGCACCGATGAAGAAGTCGGGCAGCGGGATCTTCGGGGCGGCGGGGACGTCCTGTTTCCGGCGGTTTTCAAGAAAGGAGAGATAGGCTCGTGCGCAGCGGGGGCTGACTGCGGATGGAAGATCGAGAATGATCACGCCGAGTTGTGCGAGGCGCGTGGCAACGGTATCGGGCGAGAGATCGCCGACATACAACTCGGCAAGAATTACCGGGTTGATGGCGATTCCTTCACCCAACAAACCGCTGCGGATGAGTCTGTAAGCCCATGAATGGAAGCGGGCGGATGGGTCGAATCCGTCAATGAGCACATTGGAGTCGAGGAGAATCACGGCTCACGTGTGAGGTTACGGAGTTGTTCTGAACTCATGCGGCTGGTAAGTGCGGCGGATGCGAGAAGAGCGTCGATTTCACTTGGCTTGGGCTTCGGATTTCTCGGAACCGCAATCACCTTGGCGAGTTCATAGCGCCCGCCACCAGTCTGATGCACGGCATAGCACTCGCCGGGCTTGGCGCCCGGCAGGATGAGCCGACGCTTGCTATCGATGGTTAAAACTTTCAAGGCGGATTTTCCCACCCGCCCGGAAAGTTGTCAACGTGCCATTTTTTGAACGGGGGATGGGAAAATCACGTGAGACAGCAATCAGAAAGATTGATGTCTGAGCCAATTGAAAGCGGTCTCTAAGCTCGGGAACCAAAGTGGAAGCCACCCACGTCACAGGAGTGTCTTCCATGTATTCTCTGCGCCCCTTTGCGACCTCTGCGCCTTTGCGGTTCATCCCGCCCTGTAGCGTCGCTCTGTGAGCGTCGAAGCCAAAGAACCGCCCTGTAGCGTCGCTCTATGAGCGTCGATGCCCGTGAGCCGCCAAAGAACCGACGTGTTGAGTCGCTCTATGAGCGTCGATGCCCGTGAGCCGCCAAATAACCGCCCTGTAGCGTCGCTCTATGAGCGTCGATGCACATGAACC
>JBBRIB010000152.1:0-6856 GCA_038221745.1 Verrucomicrobiales bacterium | reverse complement strand
AGCCAATTTTCTGAGTAGGTCAAACCATTTTTGTTAGAAAGTGTCGCAGAGAATACACAAAAGAATATCCAGAGGTATCAATGCGCTTTCATTGCGTTTCCTGGAGTTCCGGCATCGTTTTCAACCAGCTTTGCGTTCCTTCACGACCTTTGCGACTCTGCGGTGAAACGAAAATCCACGGTTTTGATGCGTCAACTCTGGTTCCGCCCCTGCCCTCCAACCTCATGAAATTCCTAAAAATTTTAATGTTCATCTGGCGGGATTCGTATATCAA
This sequence comes from Verrucomicrobiales bacterium, assembly GCA_038221745.1. GTDB lineage: Bacteria > Verrucomicrobiota > Verrucomicrobiia > Verrucomicrobiales > Akkermansiaceae > Luteolibacter. The sequence goes on along the minus strand of JBBRIB010000152.1, from coordinate 6,582 downwards.
GGCGCTTGCTTTAGAACAAAGCGTTTATGAAAACAACCTCCCTCGCCGTTTCGGCGTTTTTGGCCACTTACCTGGCCGCTTCAGGAGCCCCGCGGCTCGTCGTTTCCACCCCATCCTTGACTCCGGAATCCACGATTGACCTCGTGCTCGATTCCCCTGCCATCGCCACCACGGAGTTGGGAAAAACCGTTGATAACACCTGGCTCGCGATCCAGCCCGCGCTTCCCGGCAAGCTGCTTTGGAAGGCCCAGAACATCGCGAATTTCATTCCAGATGCCGCGCCAGCCATCGGCACGAACTATACTTTTTCCCTAACAAAAGGCCACCGGCTTCTCGATGGCACCAATCTTACGGCAGGAAAAATCACCACCCTCGCCAGCGAGCCGTTCCGCATCCAGCTCGCAAACGCGCAAAACCGCTGGGCATCAGACTACTCGCCCTCCTCCGCCGAGTGGCTCATCGTCTTCAATGATAATGTCGATCCCGCCAGCGCCGCGAGTTTCATCTCGTTCAGCTCGGCATCCGGCCAGCGCATCGCGGCCCGGCTCGAGCGCCCGACTCTAGCAAAAGTAGGCTACATCGCCACTTCCTACCCTTCGTGGTCCACCCGCAGCGCCCGGCCACCTGCGGCGGGACTCACGCCGGAATCGCCCGTCCCCAACACCCTGATCGCCACCCCCGTCTCGCCGCTTCCGGTTGGAAAACGCTGGGTGATCTCCACTCTCAAGGGCCTGCCCAATCAAGCGGCAAGCGCCCGCCTCACCGAGGATGGCAGCAACGAGATCGGCGATGTGATTCCCTTCCAAGTCACTGAAATCACACCCGAGATCGAAGCCAATTCCCCGCGCCAGATCGAACTCACCTTCAATCAAGCACTCGCGGAAAAACTCCCCGACGATTTCCTGACATCTTCCCTCGATATCAACCCACGCCCGGAAAACCTCAGCGCAAAGATCGAAGATCGCCAGATCCGCATTTTCGGAGATTTTTCCGCTGCGGATAAATACACCGTCACGGTGAGAGCACCGCTCACCTCCAAGGCGGGTCTCGATCTCGCGGCCTCACTGACCAAGGAAATTGAATTCAAACACCTCGATCCCGGCATCGGCCTGCCTTCTGAAAATCAGGCCCAGCTCGCCGATGGCAAGCGGATCTATCAGATCGAAACCGTCAACCTCAGCAGCATCCGCGTCCGCATCAAGAAACCCGCCGATTCCAATCTCATCCGCGCCTACGAGGGCTATCAGAATTACACCGGCACCGGCCATAATGGAAAACCCATCCAAGCCACCGCTCCCCTACCCTACCCGATGGTCCTTGGTGAGACGCTTTGGGAAAAGGAAATTCCTCTCGGCAACGCGATTGATACCTCCAGGAAAATTTCCCTCTCGTGGAATGAGCTGCTGCCTCCAGAAATGAGAAACGCCGCGCTTTTCCTTGATGTGGTCGGCACGCCTCATCCCGAAGCCACCCAAGGAGCACGCAGCGCCCAAGCGATCATCCAGCTCACCGACATCGGCCTGGCATGGAAGCTCACCGCCAAGGAGGCGCTCCTCTATGCGTTTTCCTGCGCCACGGGCAAGCCTCTGCCGGGCGTAAAGATCCAGCTCTTCGGCGAGGATGCGAAGCCCCTCGTGGCGGAGGCCACCGATGCCTCAGGCCTCGTCACCCTCCCGCGCTCAGAGGCGGCCCGCCACCTTCAAGCGTCGCTTGGAGATGATTCCTACCTCACCGCTTTCGATTCCACCCTCGCCACCGTGGGCCTTTGGCATTTCCCGATCCGCTATTCCTGGAACAAATCCACCGCCGCCACTCGCAAGGCCTTTCTGTTTACCGATCGCTCGCTCTACCGCCCCGGCGAAACAGTTCGACTCAAGGGCATCGTGCGCAATCAGAATGCCAATGCCATCGAGTTCGCAATACCCAGCCCGGCCCGCATCGTCATCCTCGATCCTGCCCAACAAGAAATCTTTACCCAGGACATCACTCTATCAGAGACGGGTTCCTTTGATCTCACCTATCAACTCCCGCTATCTAAAACCGGCACACATTATATTCGGCTAGAGTATCCCGAAGAACTCGCCAAGGCCGAGGCCATCGAAGACGATTGGGAACAACAAGAAGCCCTCACCGAGAGCGCCCGTTTCAGCCTGCCACTGCGCGTAGAAGAATTCCGCCGCAATGCCTTTGAAGTTTCGCAAACCCTTGCCTCCTCGGAACCCGCTGCCACAAACCTCACCGCCGATCTAACAGCGATGTATTACCAAGGCCAACCCGTGGCCGCTGGCAAGGTGACTCATTATAGCAATATCTCCGCCGTCAATCCTTACCCCGAGCGTTTCCGGGACTATCAGTTTGGCAATCACCGCGCCGATGATTGGTCCTATTGGTATCATTACTTCGGCTACAACATGGATAACTCCGATTCCAATACCCAAACCAGCCGCATCCAAGGCGAGGCCACCCTCTCCGCCGAAGGCAAGGCCACTCTTGCCATCGCGATCCCACAGTCTGATTTTCCGACCACTCGCGAAGTCACCGTATCGTCTGAAGTGACGGATGCGAACAGCCAAACACTCACCTCCACGGCCACCACCACCGTGCATCCGGCATCTGTTTATATCGGAGTCTCGCGCAATGACAGCCTTGTCCTTGCCGGCAAAGCGCTGCCTTTAAAACTCGTCGCCACGGATACACAAGGAGAACCCTTCAAAGGTGCCATCAAGGTCACCGCCACCCTCACCCGTGAGATCAACTCCGCCGTAAAATCCCGCACGGATTCCGGGGCCACCACCACTCGGAACGATGTGACCGAGGAAACCGTCTCCACCGCGGAAATCACGCTGGATCCCGCCGCCTCCGCCGCCCAAGGCACCGGCTTCACCCTGCAACCCACTTCGACCGGTCGCCACTACCTCACCCTTCGCGGCACCGATCCCGAGGGTCGCGCCTTCGCCACGGTCACTTATTTCAACGCCTACGGCACCAACGAATACCCATGGCTCTATGAAGACGGCATGCGGGTGAAACTGGTGGCTGAGAAGAAATCCTACAAACCCGGAGACACCGCGCGCATCCTCGTCCTCTCACCCATCGAAGGCACCGCCCTCGTCACCGTAGAGCGTGAGAAAGTCCTGCGCTCGTTCCAGGTCGAACTCAAGGCGGACAAGCCCGTCATCGAGGTGCCGCTCACCGATGCGGATGCGCCCAACGCATTTGTTTCCGTGCTCATCGTCAAAGGCGCGAAAGAATCTGCGAGAGAACACAAAGAACCGCAGCTCCGGCTCGGCTATTGCGAACTCATCGTGGAAAACCTGCGGGACACCCTCGCCGTGAAGCTTGATGAAAATGCCAGCCCGTCGAACCGCCCTGGCGATGAAGTCACGCTGAGTGGCTCCATCCACCTCGCCGATGGCACTCCCGCCACAGGCGCGGAAGTCACCCTCTACGCGGAAGACGAGGGCACGCTCGCCGTCATGGGCTATGAAACGCCCAACCCGATCAAACACTTTTACAAACCCCGGGTCCTTGATGTGGAAACGGGCACGTCCTTCGAATCCTTCATCGCCGAAAACCCTGAAAATCAAAGCTTTTTCAACAAAGGCTTCTTCATCGGCGGCGGTGGAGATATGGAAAAACTCGCCAATCTCCTGCGGAAAAACTTCGATCCCTGCGCCACCTGGGCACCTGCGATTGTCACCGATGCCAGCGGTGCATTCCGTCACACCTTCAAGGTTCCAGACACTCTCACCCGCTATCGCGTCATCGCCGTGGCCCATCATGGGGCTTCGCGTTTCGGCCATGCGGAATCTGCCATCACCGTGAAAAAAGATCTGATGTTGGAGCCGAAGACACCGCGTTTCGCCAATCAGAGCGATGCCTTCGATGCACAAGTCCTCGTGCAAAACGCCTCCGAGTTTTCAGGCACCTGGGAAATCTCCTACAGCACCCAAAGCGGCGATGAAACGCCTTGCGCCTCCGCCCAAGGTCCTACCACCCAAAGCATCACCCTCGCGCCCGGCGCTGCCGCCACCCTTGTTTTCCCCACCCGCGCGGACAACACGGGAGAGGCCGTGCTCACCTGGAAAGCAGTCCCGATTTCACTGAGCAATCAAGACCTAACACCCGCGCTCACCCACCGTCTATCCGATGCCGTGGAATCCCGCTTCACCGTCCATTACCCGATGCCCCTGCTGCGGCAAAACAAGCTCGTGAACTTGAAAACACCGGGCACCAGGCAAAGCCTGAAAGACTCGATTCCCGAATTTTTGTTAGATGGCACCGGCAGCGTCGATCTCGAGTTTTCCCGCTCACCTCTCGTCGAAGCCGGCGGTGCCATTGATTTCCTCTTCAGCTATCCCCACGGCTGCCTCGAGCAAACGACCTCGGCACTCATTCCCTGGCTGGCCGTCGAGACCCTCGCTCCCATCGTCCCCCGTCTTGCCAGCATCCCGGATGAGAAGGTCAAAAAAACCATCCAGGCGGGTGCGGATCGTCTGCTCTCCATGCAGCTTCCCGATGGCTCGTTCAGCTACTGGCCCGGCAGTGTGGAATCGGTGCCATGGGCCACCTCCTACGCAGGCATGGCCCTCATCATGGCAGCAGGAAACGGTGCCAATGTGCCGCCCACAGCGATTGAAAACCTCATATCAAACCTGATCGAAAGCCTGCGCGGAATGGCTGCGGAAAAATCACCCGCCGCGCTTGAAATGCACGCCCGCAGCTTGTTTGTGCTCAACCTCGCCGGCGCACCGCAGGCCGCCTACCTCAATGCGCTCCGCGATCGCATGCCGGAACTCAGCCCGAATTCCCGCGCCCTGCTCGCCGCCGCGCTTTGCATTGGCGAGGAATCCAGCGACGAGAACCAAGCCGCCGCCCGCAGCATCCTCAACTCCAAGGTTCCCTTCAAACTCAAGAACGATCAGTGGATGCCTTGGACTCCCGATGAAGCCTACAAACTCATCGCCTGGACCGCTGCGGACCCCGGCGGTGAGCAACCCACCAAGATCCTCGATAAAATGCTCAATGATCGCAGTCCTTACGGCGATTGGCGCACCACCTGGGTCAATGGCTGGAGCCTCATCGCGATGGCCGCCTATGCGGAAAGCCAGGATCTCACCGATGAATCCATCGCCCTACAACTGGAGTCGAACAATGGCGTGGAAACCATCAATCTGAGTGCGGAAAATCCCACCGCAGCCCGTTCATTCCAGCTCACGCCGGATCTCAAACTGGACCTGGTTTCAAACATCAACGCCTACATCCGCCTCAAGGTCGCCGCCAAGCCTAGGATCGCACCCGTCCAACCCGTGGCCACCAACGGCCTCTCGGTGGACCGCATCTACGAGCGCATGAACTCGGACGGCAGCGCGGAAATCCTCACCGAACCCAAACTTGGCGATCTCATCCGCGTTTCCCTCCGCGTCAGCCTGCCCAAGGATGATAGCCGCTACCTCGTCATCGAAGATCCACTGCCCGCGCTGTTTGAAACGGTGAATACCGATTTCAAATCCCAAAGCGCTGCGGCAGGCATCGCCACCAGCGAGAACGATTGGCAGGTCAGCCATTCCGAACTCCGCACCGATCGCGCGGTTTTCTATCTGGATCAAGTCCGGCGCAAGGGCACCTACACCGTCACTTATCTCGCCCGCTGCACGGTGGCGGGCCAAGCAACTGCGCCACCTGCCAAAGTCGAAGCAATGTATGATCCCGAGAACTTCGCCCTCTCCGCCTCACGCGTCTTCACCGCTCGTTAGCCATGAGCGGGCAGTGGGTGAATTTGGCATGAAGATTACGGGGCGGGAAAATAAGAATCAATATTTAGACTAATCTTCCTGCCCATCAATTTTCCTGCCAGAATCTGATAATTACCCTACAAGGTTACCAACCACGACCCGGTATCCTGCGGCACACTCGAAGCCGCATCGCCGAATTCCAAATAATTCGATATGGCAGAATCATTCACGGCAGAATCATTCAAATCAGACATCTTGATCCGGCGCGCAATAGGGAGGCACCACACTCCTGTAGTGCAAGCGAATGTGAGGCCGTTGAAAAGCGCGAAGCTCTTGTCCAATGACTCACCAGCAACCTCGTCTCTTCAAATCAGCGTCCTCAGTGAAATCAGTGGTTAAACTTCTAATCCAAAGAGCGATTCAAACCGCAGATGAACGTGAAAAACATTAGCAAAGGAGAAATATGCAGAGGGGATTTTTTTTTAACAGAAGCACGCGAAGGGAACGAAGGGGCTGAAGCGCTTGAACCACTCACCTTTTCTGCACGGCGGTACATTGGTCTTAAGTGAAACCTGCCCAAGAATCGAGGAAGAAAAGCTCCCCGATCCTTTGTTCCCTTTGCGTGCTTCTGTAGAAATTCTGAAAAAGCCCGCAAAGCTCAAACCGACTTCCAACAACCCGTCCATCCCAACCTTCTATATCCTCTTCTCTTCAAATCAGTGTCCTCAGTGAAATCAGTGGTTAAACTTCTAATCCAAAGAGCGATTCAAACCGCAGATGAACGTGAAAAACATTAGCAAAGGAGAAATATGCAGAGGGGATTTTTTTTTAACAGAAGCACGCGAAG
>JBBRIB010000151.1:0-6883 GCA_038221745.1 Verrucomicrobiales bacterium | reverse complement strand
GCCGACGGTTATTTTGGCGTGCCCAAGGATGCCCGGCGTTCCGACCGCTATGTGCAATTCGCCGTCGCCGCCTCGAAAATGGCCATGGCGGACTCGGGCGTGGAGGTCTCGAAAATCGACCCCCGCCGCTTCGGCGTGATGGTCGGCAGTGGCATTGGTGGGCTTTCCACCCTTGAGCGCGAGCACTCCACGTTTCTCAACAAAGGCCCGAAACGGGTTTCTCCCTTCACCATTCCAATGATGATTTCCAACATCGCGAGTGGCATTATTTCCATGGAGTTCGGCCTGCTCGGGCCTAACATGGCCATCGTCACCGCCTGTGCCACTTCGAATCACAACATCGGCGAAGCCTGGCGGATCATCAAATTTGGTGATGCCGATGCCTTCCTCTGCGGGGGTGCGGAAGCCGCGGTCCTGTCAATGGGTCTCTGCGGTTTCAACAACATGAAAGCTCTCAGCACCCGCAATGATGACCCCGAAGGCGCATCCCGCCCGTTTGATAAAAATCGCGATGGCTTCGTGATGGGGGAGGGCGCGGGAGTCGTCGTCATTGAGGAACTCGAACACGCCCGCAAGCGTGGCGCGAAAATCTACGCGGAACTCATCGGCTACGGCGTGAGCGCGGATGCCTATCACCTCAGCGCCCCCTCGCCCGATGGCAGCGGCCCGGCCTATGCCATCGAAATGGCCCTCCGCCATGGCAGGAAAAATCCCACGGATGTCCAATACCTCAACGCCCATGCCACCTCCACCGGCCTTGGCGATATCGCGGAGACCAAGGCGATCAAACTCGCCTTCGGGGACTATGCGAAGAACGGCCTGATGGTCAGCTCCACCAAATCCATGACCGGTCACATGCTCGGAGCAGCGGGTGGGATTGAACTCATCGCCAGCGTGATGGCCATCAAGGATGGCGTGATTCCTCCCACCATCAACATCGAGGAGCAGGACCCTGAGTGTGACCTTGATGTGGTGCCAAACGTCGCCCGCGAGGTCCCGGTCAAGGTGGCCTTGAGCAATAGCTTCGGCTTTGGCGGGCACAATGCTTCAGTGCTCGTCAGTAAGTTCGAGTAAAATCCGCACGCATGGAAAATCCGCTGTTCCGTTACGCCACCGAAGTCCCGTTCGGCGATACCGATGCGAGCGGATGGATGCATTTTCCAAACGTCTTTCGCTATGTGGAAGCGGCGGAACATCAATTCCTCCGCAACTTGGAAATTCTGGTTTTTGATCGCACACAAGGTGGCTGGCCGCGCGTGAAAGTTTCCTGCGATTTCAAGCGGCCGCTGCAATGTGGCGATGCCATCGAAGTCCACCTCGCCCTTACCCGCGTCGGTGCCTCAGCGGTGACTTGGAACTTTGAAGTGCTCAACGCCGCTGGAGAAATCGCCTCCTACGGCAGCATGACCAACGTCCGCGTGGATCATCAGGGCCGCCCGCAGCTACTCTCAGACCACGAGCGCCAACAACTGGAGCGCGGAATTCATTCCGCCTGAATCATGGAAACTTCCACTACCATCTCAGGCCGCATCATCCTCGTCCCCACGCCCATCGGGAATCTATCAGACATCACGCTTCGTGCCCTGGAAATTTTACGGAGCGCGGACCGCATCGCCTGCGAAGACACCCGCCACTCGGGCCAATTGTTAGCTCACCACGGCATCTCGGGGAAACCTCTCATCTCGCTCCACGAGCATAATGAAGCCCGCCGCGCGCCCGAACTCATCGCTGCTGCGCGAGCGGGTGAAACCATCGCCGTCATCAGTGATGCCGGCATGCCGGGCATTTCAGATCCCGGCTACCGTCTCGTCCAAGCCTGCATCGAATCCAACACTCCATTGGAAGTTCTACCCGGTCCTTCCGCCGTCATTACCGCTCTCATCGGCTCTGGATTTCCCTGCCACGCCTTTCGTTTCGGTGGGTTCCTCTCGGTGAAATCAGGCAAGCGCCGCAGTGCCCTGAACGCGGCTCTGGAGTCTGGCGAAACCGGGATTTTCTTCGAGTCTCCCCATCGCATCCTCTCCACCTTGGAGATTCTGGCTGAGATCAATCCCGCAGCCCGCACCTGCGTCGCGCGCGAGCTCACCAAGAAATTTGAGACCTATCACCGTGGCACCGCAGCCGAAGTCCTGGCTCATTTCAAAGCCCACACAGCAAAGGGAGAGATCGTGCTCCTCGTGCATCAGAGCGTGGAATTCATTCCGTCCGACCAAGAGCCGGCAGGGCGCTGAGCCAGAATCAAAAGTCAGCGATCCCTGAAAACGACGCGGCCATCCAGCGCCAGCGATGTCATCCGCCAATCGTGCGCCTTTGCGAGAATGGGCCGCTGGATCCGCTCGACGAAATGTCCGGGCCAAACGGAACCATCGACAGCCGTTCGGTACTCGGAAAACACCACATCCACATCGGCCCCCCGGGTGGACTCCATGCCATTGAGAGAAAATTGAAAGCGCTTGAGCAGGCCGCTCTTTTTACTGACCCACGCGACGAAATGGTCATCCGCAGAATTTCCAAAACCAGGCACCACCCGCCCGATCACAAGGTGGCAAGCCTCACCTTCACAAGTGGCATCAGGCAGCAACGAAAAATCCCGGCCATTGGCCAGCAACCACGATGGACCGAATAGGAAAACGGTGTAGGCATCCGCAACCAGAGCGGCAGCCCCGTTGACCTCGGGATCATCGGAGCGCTTGCCATTGAATTTCACCTCCGTTCGTGCCGGGCGCACCCGGATGACTTCCTTCGCACCACTCGGGCCGCGATGGAGTTGGCGGACATTACCGCTCCGGGGCTGATAGATTTCTTGCGAACTTTTCCGAAACTCCGGATTGGTGATGATGGGTTGGATCTTGGTGGCAATCGTCGTCCACTCGCCATCGTAGGAAACCTCAACCTTCCGATATCTCTCCCATGGGCGACCATGAGCGGCGGCAGATCGCTGGAGCGCGGTGCGTGCCTCTGCGGGAGACGAACCCACCAATGCAGCCCCGGGCCGAGGCAAACTGGAGCATGAGACCGATAGAAGGCTGCAAACGGCGAGGGCGATGAGAAACTTCATCTTCCAACAAAAACGCGTAAAGCACCTTGTCAAGGGTCCAATGGAGCGCGGAATTCATTCATTCATTCCGCCCGCCAAAGAAACGCCGCTGAAATGAGGATGGCTCAGGCCAGCGTGACCCCCACCGGGCAGTGGTCCGAGCCGGTCACATGCGGCATGATCAGCGCATCGCTCACCCGGCCCATGAATGAGGTGGAAACTCCGAAGTAATCGATCCTCCATCCCACGTTGCGATCCCGTGCGCCGCCCCGGAAGGACCACCATGAGTAGGCATCGCGTTTGTCTGGATAAAAATGGCGGAATGTATCTGTGAATCCCGCGTTGAGGAGTTCGCTGAAGTTCGCCCTTTCCTCATCGGAAAATCCTGCGGAAAAGCGGTTGTCCTTCGGTCGTGCGAGATCGATTTCCTGGTGCGCCACATTCAGATCTCCGCAAAAAACCACTGGTTTGGTCTTGGCCAACTCTGCGACGTGACGACGGAAGGCGGTGTCCCAAGTGATGCGGTAGGGCAAGCGCCGGAGCCCATCCTGCGCGTTCGGGGTGTAAACATTGACGAGGAAGAAATCGGGATACTCCAAGCTGAGCACGCGGCCTTCCGTGTCATGCTCATCAATGCCCAGCCCCACCCGCACATCCAGCGGCTTTTCTTTGGTGAACACCGCCACGCCCGAGTAGCCGGGCTTTTGCGCGGAGTCCCAGAAACCATGATAACCGCCGAACTCCAAGGGCAGTTGCACTTGCTCGGGCCGTGCCTTGGTTTCTTGCAGGCACAGAATATCAGGCATCTCCGCAGAGACGAAGTCGCCCAAGCCTTTACCAATCGTGGCACGGATGCCATTCACGTTCCATGAGATCAATTTCATCGGCTCGGAGGTTTCACATTAGATCAGCAACATGCAATCGCCATAGCTGAAAAATCGATAGCGTTCCATCACCGCCTGGCGATACGCCTCCATCACCAATTCTTTGCCTGCAAAGGCACTCACCAACATGATCAAGGTGCTTTGGGGTAAATGGAAATTGGTGAGCAAGCCATCGATTGCTCTAAACTGATAGGGCGGATGAATAAAGATATCGGTTTCTCCGCGTTGTTCCAGCAGCGGCTTACCGAGTGCCTCCAGCACCCGCGTCACCGTGGTACCCACGGCGATGACGCGCCCGGCGGCGTTCACCCGCCGGGCCGTGTCCGCACTTACCACATAGCGTTCCGAGTGCATGATGTGATCGTCCACCACCTCCACGCTCACCGGCCTGAAGGTACCCACGCCGACGTGAAGTGTTAGAAACGCATGGGAAATCCTTTCTAACATCTCGGGCGTGAAATGCAGGCCGGCGGTGGGCGCGGCGATCGCACCTTCTTCTTCGGCATAGACGGTTTGATAGCGTTCGCGGTCCAGAATCTCGTCTTCACGGCCCATGTAGTGCGGCAGGGCGAGGTGGCCATGGATATTGAGGTCTAACAAAGAATCCCAGCGGATCAGGCGATCGCCGTTTTCAAAAACCTCGGTGACGGTGCCGGTGATGCCCGCGACGGTGACGGTTTTTCCCAATCGCAGCGCCTTGCCCGGCTTCACCAGGCAGCGCCACTCCAGCGCTGATAGCTGATCGAGGCAGAGCAGTTCTTTTTTTCCATCATCCGAGAAAAGGCGGGCCGGAATCACCTTGGTGTTATTGAGCACCAGCAAATCCCCGCTTCCCAGAAATTGGGGAAAATCCCGGAACATGCGGTGCTCGATTTTCCCTTCTTTACGATGCACCACCAGCATTCTTGAGGCGGCACGGTCCTCAAGCGGCCGGGCGGCAATCAGTTCCGGGGGTAAATCGTAGTCGAAATCTTTGGTGAGTAGCGGCATCACGCGGTTTCATATTCCGGCTAGGTTAAAATCGCAAGACGTTGGATGGAATTGACATCTAAAATTTTTCTGTTGTTGTAGCGGCAATGAAAACTCCCAAAGCCAAATGCGGCATCTATCTAGCGATCCTGTCTTTATTTGCGAGTCTCGCGCTGCAGGCCGGACCGATTCTTACGGTGAATGACACCAAGGGCCGGGCCTTGGAAATTGAGCTGATGTCCGTGGTCGGGCAGGATGTGCGCTTCAAACGGGTGGACAATGCCAAGGAGTTTACCGTGCCGCTCACCCGGTTCGACGAGGCTTCCCAAGGCAAGATCAAAGAGCAAGCCGCCACCTTGCCGGCCGTGCTCCCGCCCTTCGATATCGATGTGGTGATCGGCAAGCGTCATGACAAGGGGAGTAGTTATTATTTGGTCGATCAGAAAATTTCGGTGACGGTGATGTTGAAAAACAAGAGCAACGATGTAGCATTGCCGGATCTCAAGGGCCGGATCGTTTTTGTGGGCAGAGATCAAAGAACAGAGGATGATTTCATTGTTCTATCCGCCCAGGAGTTCAAAGTGGGCCTGAAACCAACTGAGAAATCAGAGAGCGAACTGGAATCCTTCGTGACCATTTATGATGGTGATCAGAAAGGCCGTGGCAACGTGGGCGGCTATCAATACTATGGCTACTTGCTCGTCTTCTTGAATGAGAAGAATGAAATCGTGTATGACTACACCACGTCAGGCCCCATTCGTAAATTGGTGAGCGGGAACAGGAAACTTCTCAATGCAATGGCGAATTATTCCAAAGACGCCGCACTGAACGATAAAATGGAGAAACATGACAAGCCTGCTCGGGTTTTCACACGCTGAAGCTCTGGTGGGTTTCCCCAAATTCTGAGCAAGAGGGTGGTGCTTCCGAGGTCGCCTTTTTCGATGGCGATGAGAATCTTGTCCGCACCTTTTTCCAAATCCCACCCCGCATGGGGGGAAGCTGGCCGCCAACCGCTTTCGATGAAATGCGTGAGAACCTCCTCACGATTGAGCGCATGATCTGATGGGAGGCGGAAATCTTCGGGTGAGTTCTCGATCTGCGGTTTGGATTCCCGATGCCAAAGAAGGATGCGGTGGTTCCGCGTCCACGCCCGCAGCCGGGGCTGGAGGGACTGGATCAGCCGCAGAGCGGTGTGGGAGAAAAGATTTGAAAACCTCGGATCGAGCGCTCTGAGCGGCAGCATCCGGTTACTGATCGCCTGATAGCCGGCATTCCCCATGCTGCCATGATAGATGATGGAATCCGCGGTGACGGTCACTGGTCCGCCGCCGTAGATGAAGCCTCGCCACACAGTCTCGCCGGAGGGGGCGAAACGCTCGGGATGCTTGGCCATCAGCAGCCGTTCCGCTTTGCCGTAGCCGCGCTGCTGCCGCAGAAATGCCGCCAGCGATGGCCGCCGCCAATGCCAGACAAATGCCCCCGGCACGAAGCCTAACCGAAACCCGGCATCGCGCAGCCGCCAGCAGAAATCCACATCGTCACCCGCCGTTTGGAAGTCTGGATCGAAGCCACCCACCGCTTGAAACGCGGATTTCGTCACCACCAGATTGCAGCCGGGGAGATGTTCTGCCTCCACATCGTCCAACATCACATGGCTGGGTGCGCCCGGTGCCGCGCAGACCACGGCTTCTTGCCACGATCGGGCGGCAGGCGGTAAATTCGGGCCACACGCTGCCTGATAGAGCGAGTCCGTAAAGATCGGACGGATGCGGGAAATCCATTCGCGGTCCGGTTCGCAATCGTCATCCGTGAAGGCGAAAATTTCTCCCCCGGCCATCGCAGCACCCGCATTTCTTGCAACACTCAATCCCGCAGCCTCCAAATGAAGCAGCCGCACCCATGGGAAATTTTCCAATACAAAATCCCCCGTGCCATCCACCGAGCCATCATCGATGACGATCACCTCGAAGTGCGGATCCACCATCCGCCGCAG
>JBBRIB010000150.1:0-6884 GCA_038221745.1 Verrucomicrobiales bacterium | reverse complement strand
AATAGTAGTCAGAGACGGTAACACCGATCACACGGCGAAGGATCAGGCAGGAATGCAAAGCGGACAAAGCACTCACGCCAGGGGCACGAATACCCTGGATTTCGGCGTGTTAAGCACCCTGTCCGCACTGGGAACCAAAGCAGAAGAGAACCCGAAACATCGTTTTCGAAGCCTCGCCCGCCTACTCGACCGGCAGTTGCTCGGCGAGGCGTTCCGCAAACTCAAACGTCGTGCATCACCGGGTATCGACGGTGTGTCACAGAAATGGCTCAACCGGCGCAGTCAGCGCAAAAGCTTCACGGTCGCGTCCTTCGTGGCCGCGTGGGAGCGCTGGCAGCTACCGGATCCGCAGGTGATCGAGAAGCCGTGGCCAAGAACCGCTAGACAAAACCAGCCGAGCCCCGTATGAAATGGTCCAACAACAAGATACCCATCATGATCGAAGTTCCACCTGCGCGCATTCCTGAGGAGCCCGGTGCGGTAATTCCACACACCGGGATCTACGAGGGGGGCGTCGGCCAACCGATGTCCCTACCTTAATCTGCAAGAAATTTGGTGTTGATCGCGATGGTGACGAGCTCTATCCTCACGCTATGAATACCGCTCTAGAATCCATCGAACATGCCGTAGAGCAACTGGGTCGTAACGATCTCGCAGTCTTTCGAGATTGGTTCAATTCATTTGAGGCTGCCGAATGGGATGCTCAGATTGAGCGAGACATTTGCGCTGGTAAGCTCGACGCATTGGCCGAAGAGGGAATCAGTGAGTTCAAGGCTGGAGCAACCCGTAGCCTTTAATGGTCGTGATCCATCACGCTACGAAGAAGTTCTGGAAGTCCTATGATGAGCTTCCCAAGCACGTCCAGAGTGTTGCAGACGAGAATTTCCAACTATTGAAGGCAGATCCGTTTCACCCACCCTTGCATTTCAAGAAGATTGGTAGGTATTGGTCAGTTCGTGCGGGCATTCAGTATCGGGCTTTGGGTGTGCGCCACGAAGAAGCGATGGTTTGGTTGTGGATCGGCCACCACGCCGAATATGACCGTATGATCTCCTAAGAATTAAGAAGCAGAACAAGTCAGTGGTGGCAACTGCGGACAACGCCTCCAGTTCGCTACGCTCTGGACGTCTTTCTCGCGCCGTGCCACACTTCAAACGTTGATATGGCAGAGGAAATGAGAGCTCCCATCGAAGTCATGTAAGTATTCGAAAAGGCCTCCAAGTCAGTTCGAACCTTTCACACGTCGCCGTATGCGGACGCGAACTGTCCCCTTGGGCGGTGGGTGACTGCGGATGGAACACGACACGTTCTTATCAGTGCCGAAGCATACTATGATGAGACTTTTGGTGTGTGTGAACCTTCCAGTCCGAGGATGGCATCGGCGGGATGGCGACCCTGTTTTTTTCCGGGATGATAGTAATAGTCGCGTAGCAGGATGGAGGTGCCGAAAATTCCTTGGATTTCCAACGGATGGCGGCATTTTCGAAATTCCCCGGGCTTGGGTTGGCAGACGGCATCGATCTTGTCGGCGGCTTCCTGAAGGAGCTGACCGACGAGTTGGGCTGCGGGTTTGAAAATCGCGGTCCGCAAGAGTTTTTCGAGATCGGCGACGACGGCACCGCCGGGCTGGGCGGTGCGGAAGGCGGCGATCAGTTTTTCGACCTCTTCTTCTTGGGCGAGGGCGTAGCGCACGGTATCTGGCGTTTTTTTTTGATGCCAGCCTTGCGTTCTTGGCGGGATATTTCTGCGATCTCACGGAGGTGTTCGTCAACGAGCTGCTGGAAACGTTCGCCGGCAGCAAGGTGTTCTTGCACCACGGGAACCTGGTCGCGGGGAATGTATTCGGTGACATTGCGCCCGCCTTCGCGGTGCTGAAGATTGAAGTAAGGAAGACCATCCGGCCCGGTGCGGATGACGGAGAGGCGACCGTGCTCCATGCGGGTGATTTCAGCCATTTGTGCGATGCGTTCGGGGAATTGGTTAGTATCCATACCCGTTTATATATGCGAATCCATATACCCGCAACTCAAAAAACGATGTGATACCGTGAAATTTCTGATCTTTGGAAAAATCTGTCCTGCGCCCTGAACGAGAAGCCGTGGCCAAGAACCGCTAGACAAAACCAGCCGAGCCCCGTATGAAATGGTCCAACAACAAGATACCCATCATGATCGAAGTTCCACCTGCGCGCATTCTTGAGGAGCCCGGTGCGGTAATTCCGCACGCCGGGATCTGCGAGGGGGGCGTCGGCCAACCGACGTCCCTACCTTAATCGCTACAAAAAATGACCAAAGACGATCAGAAGCATTTCCGCATCCAACGACCATCCGCACCGCTGCCCTCTGAATCGGATTTTGATCCGTTCGCGAGTGACCTTGATGCGCAATGTGCTTGGCGGAATTTTGGAGAGCTTTCAATGAAGCAGGCATACGAACTATTTTTGACGAATCCTATCCACTATCAAGAGGACTTCATGTTTATGGGGGGAACTGCATTCGACTATTATTTTCCAGTCGTTGACCGCTACATCCGCGAAGTCGCAGGCACCGAAGCGGGAGACGATTGCGAGGTTGCAATTTTGGGGAGCGGGGTGGCCGCCCAGTTCGATTGGAATGGAGCACACCCGCGCCCGTCATTGGTCAGCGAGATCGAGCAGCTCCGGGAATATGTGTCCACCCACGTTAAGCAGTATTCACCCGCAGCCAAGGATCAGCGGCGCATTCAACGAGAATGGAGCCGCGTGAATGAGAAGATCGTCGAATACAAATCCAAAAGCGAATCGGGTCCCCGGGAGTGATTAGCTCCCGGGTCCCACACCACCGTGCGTACGGGTTTGACTCCGTGCCTCCGTCCATGCGGGGTGGCTTCGCAGGTTTTTCCGAGCTGCTACCGCAGCCATGGCATTGTACACGGCGGTTCCGTTCAGACACGGGACGAGCCCGTGTGAGGAACAGACCGAAGCCTGCTCCTGAGCGCCCACATGCTTCCCATCGAACCAGCTCTCGTCCATGCCTCGCCGTCTGGCGTTTTCGGCTGGGGCGTCTGGTCCGCGGTTTGGACACTCCCATTCGGTTCAGCCCTTCGCTGGGTGAGTCTTCCTGTATCGTTGTTTATGCGGGCATCACGCCCCCGGCTCGTTTCTCCAACTACTATCGCGTCTGCTGACTTCTCAGGGGCTGACGTCCGTGAGATTTGATTTGCTCCGCTCAACCCCTCTCGGGGCTCTCCTCCGGAGACTCTATGTCCGCTTCGCTACCAATCCCCAGGTAATTGCACGATGCTTCCCTGCGCAACCGCTCGCCGGATGGCAGCAAGCGGCTGGAAGTGAATGCGACGATAGCTTTTCCGGCGCTTGTTTGGGAGAACATGCCTTCGTCGTTGCGACGAAAATACGGGGCGCGATAAACCGTGAGTGGCGACGAAAATAGTGTGATGAGTTGATTTCGTGCTTTCAAGCCAGCAGGCAAGATGCCTGCTGGCCAAGACAGCCGGGACGGCTTTCCTACTTTGCACAAATCGGGGTGCGCAGGAGTAGATCAATCAAACTGAACCGGGGGGCTGGGGCAACTCTCACTCGCCTGTGTTTGTGGTCTAACACGTCAATTTATCGACTGGAAATGGCGGCACCCTCAAACTTTTGCATAATTTCATTGCTTTCTTGAACAGCGGGAACGTATGGGGTCTTGCATCAGCGACCATCGCGACCGGAAGGGAGCGCACTTTCACCAACTGAACCACCAGCAAATCGAACAATGGCCTTCACACCAAGCAAAGATCAGAAACGCCGCGAACGCGAACAAAAGAAGCTCGACAAGCGGTTGGCGCGCGAAGACGCCAAGGCAGATAAGCTCGAAGCCAAGCTCACCGCCGAGGAGGAGGCCGCCGAAGCGGCAGCCCAGATGACGGACGAGCAGATCCAGGCAAAACTTGAGGCCGATTTCGAAGCTGAATTAGCCGCAGAGGCCGCTGCCGAAGAGGCGAAATTCGACATGGCTTCTTGATCGGATTTCATAAGCCTACCGCTTAACCAGCGCAGCGGCATAAAACCCGTCGTAGCCCGTGGCCGCAGGGGAAACGGGGCGTTCTTCCAGCAATTCAAAGCCGCCTTGGGCGAGCAGGTGATCGATGGCCGCGCGGTTTTCCGAGGGCAGAATCGAGCACGTCGCATAGACCAAGCGGCCACCCGGCTTGAGCATGGCGGTGTAGCTGGTGAGAAGTTCTTTCTGGATGCCTTGCAGCCTTTCCAAGCCTGCGGGTTTGAGACGCCATTTGAGATCGGGCTGGCGTTTGAGGGTGCCGAGACCAGAGCACGGCGCATCGATCAGCAATCGATCCGCCACTTCCGCGAAATCCGTGGTGGTGGCCTTGGTGATTTCCTTGGATTTCACGCACTTGCCGGCGTTGGCGCGTTTGGCGCGGCGCTCGAGTTCGGCGAGTTTTTTCACATCCACGTCCATGCCGAAGACGCGGCCTTCGTTTTTCATGAGAGCAGCGAGGTGGAGGGATTTCCCGCCAGCGCCGGAGCAGGCATCGATGATGCGCTCGCCGGGCTGGGGATCGAGCAATGGAGCGATCATCTGTGAGCCGGCATCCTGGATTTCCACGCGACCATCGAGGCGCAGGGTCTTGGGCAGGGACTTGCCGGGCGCAAGCAGCAAGGCATCCGGAAGCTCGGAAACCTCGGTCGCGACAATGTTCGATGCGGCAAGCCATGCGATGGCCTCCGGGCGGGTGGTGCGCAGGGTGTTGACGCGGAGGAAAATGGAGGCGCGTTGATTGAGGGCGGTGAGTTCCGCATCCCAGGCTGCGCCGAGTTCGGCCACGCCGAGGGCATCCATCCAATCCGGGATCGATTCGCGGACGGCGCGAGGTTGGCTGGCGAGATCCGCCTCGCGGGCAGTCATTTCCTCGGCCGGGCGCCCATTGTAGGCCCACCACTCGGGAATTTCGTAGCCCATGCGGACCCATTGGGCGGCGCAAAGGGCAGTGGTTTCTTCGCTCTCCACGAGGAAACTCAAGGCACGCCGCCAGCGGGCGACTTCGAAAACCGTCTCGGCGATGAAGCTGCGGTCGCGTTTGCCCCATTTCGGGTTTTCCTCGAAGGCGGTGGCGAGTTCGTGATCGAGAACCTTGTGCTCGCGAAACACGGACTTGGCGATGGTGGAGGCGGCCTCTGCGAGGATGCGGTGCATTTTCATAAAAAGGCACCCTTTCCTAATCGGAGCAGGATGGCAATGGAAACGCGGTGTAAGAGCAAAGCTTGGGAGTTTTACCGGGGTAGTATCTTTTCGGAATGGAATTGAGGATTTCAGAAGATGGGCGGGATGGGGCTGCGGCGGTTCTGCGGCGGTTCAATGACGCCGACGGTCATAGACACGCCGCTACAGGATGCGACGGTCACAGACACGCCGCTTCAGTGAGCGACGGTCATGGACCGACGCTAGAGTCTGTCATGGGTGGATGTTACAACTTGCTTGAAAGTTCGAATTGGGCCTCGCAAGCTGCGCGGGTGATCCCCAATGTCCTTGCTGAACGCTACGCCTCGCCCGCCCTTCAATCCATTTGGTCCGCTGAGGGCCGCATCGTGCTGGAGCGTGAGTTCTGGATCGCGGTGATGAAAGCCCAGCGCGATCTGGGGTTGGATGTGCCTGCGGAAGCGATTGAGGCTTATGAGGCGGCGAAAAACAGCGTGGACCCGGCATCGATCAGGGCTCGGGAAAAAATCACCCGCCATGATGTGAAGGCCCGTATTGAGGAATTCAACGAGCTTGCAGGCCACGAGCAGGTCCACAAGGGCATGACCTCGCGTGACCTCACGGAAAACGTCGAACAACTCCAGGTTTACCGCTCCCTTCTCCTCATCCGCGATAAGACGGTGGCGACGCTCCGGCGTTTCCGCGAGCGTTCCGAGCAATGGAGCGATCTCATCCTCACGGCCCGCACCCACAACGTGGCGGCCCAGCCGACCACTCTTGGCAAGCGGATGGCGATGTTTGGCGAAGAGCTGCTCAGCGCTCTAACCGCACTCGATTGCGTGATCGCCAGCTACCCGGTGCGCGGCCTCAAGGGGGCCGTGGGCACGCAGATGGATCAGCTCTCATTGTTCGAGGGAGATGTGGCGAAAGTGGCGGAGTTGGAAGGCCGCATCGTGGCCCACCTCGGCATGCCGGCGGTGTGGACGAACGTGGGGCAGGTTTATCCGCGTTCGTTGGATTTCCGGGTGGTGGCGGCTCTCACGGATCTTGCTTCCGGTCCTTCATCCTTTTGCAAAACCTTGCGCCTGATGGCGGGCCATGAAACGGCGAGTGAAGGATTCGCGCCTGGTCAGACCGGCTCAAGCGCCATGCCTCACAAGATGAACTCGCGCTCGTGCGAGCGGGTGAATGGCTTCCACGTCATTCTCAAAGGCTATCTCACCATGGCCGCCGGTCTGGCGGGAGATCAATGGAATGAAGGCGATGTTTCCTGTTCCGTGGTCCGCCGCATCATGCTACCGGATTCGTTCTACACCATCGATGGGATGTTTGAAACATTCCTCACCGTCCTTGATCAGATGGATGCTTACGAAGCGGTGATCGCTGCGGAAACCGAGCACTATCTGCCGTTTTTGATGACCACCACCATCATGATGGAAGCGGTCAAATCCGGAGTTGGCCGTGAAACCGCGCACAAGGCGATCAAGGAACATGCGGTGGCAACGGTGAATGATTTACGCCAAGGCAAGATTGACCGGAACAACCTGATAGAGCGCCTTGCGGATGATAGCCGTCTCGGGCTCACCCGCGAGGCACTCGATGCCATTCTCGCACGGGGTGATCGTGAAAGCGGTGCGGCGAAATCCCAGATCGAGGCCTTCGCCGCAGCCGTTAGGAAACTCGAAGCTG
>JBBRIB010000149.1:0-6911 GCA_038221745.1 Verrucomicrobiales bacterium | reverse complement strand
TTGCCAAACAGACCAACGCCATGTGGTGGTTCCAGCCTTGCCACATGCGCACTTGATATTGCGCCATTCCCGGTTCGTTCTTCGCCTCGTGAAAGGCATGTTCGATCCAATAGCGCTGCCCCTGAATGTAGGCAAGCCGCTTTAATCCCGTTTCCGACGGAAGATTCGTCAGGCTGTATTTCAGATCGCCGCTCCCATCTTCTCTAACTATCATCGTCCGTTCGCGCGGGAGGCTGTCCACACGTCCATCCCAAGTCCAGACGATCCGCGTAGAAAACCGTCCTGACAGGGTGCCTTTGCTCCCTTTTCTGAAACTCACCTCCTTGGATTCCTTGTCGAAATTGTCCCGGCAAATCTTGTCCACCCTTTGATAGAGTGTTTGATCAAGGGCGCTCAGCGTTTCCACTTCATGGTGCTGCCTTTGCTTTTCTTGACGATGGATTTTTTGTTGGCAGTTGAAACGGGAGCAGCGGTTTTCACGACGGATTTCGCTGTTGTATTAGCATCCGATTTCGCAATGGCCTTGGCGGGCTTTTTGGATTTGGGGCAGAGCAGGCTCTTACCCGTCATTTGCCTGGGCTTGGGCAGGCCCATCATCTCCAACAAAGTCGGAGCAACGTCTGCGAGGATGCCATCATTCACGGTGTGGTCCGCGGCATCCGCCGCGACGTAGAAGACATGCACCAGATTGGTGGTGTGGGCGGTGTTGGGCGAGCCGTCGGCATTGCGCATGAATTCGCAGTTTCCGTGATCGGCGGTGATGAGGAGTTTGCCACCGAGACGGAGGGTTTCCTCGACGATGACTTTGACATCCGCATCAATCGTTTCGCAGGCTTTGACGGCGGCATCGACGACGCCGGTGTGGCCGACCATGTCCGGGTTGGCGAAGTTGAGGATGACCATGTCATAGTCCTTGAGCTTTGCGACTACGGTATCGGTCACTTGCTGGGCGCTCATTTCCGGCTTGAAATCATAAGTCGGAACATCCTTGGGAGAGGGAACGATGAAACGATCCTCACCCTTGTAGGCCTCTTCCCCGCCACCGTTGAAGAAGTAGGTGACGTGCGGGTATTTCTCTGTCTCGGCGATTCGCATCTGGGTCAGGCCGGCATTGGCGACGGTCTGTCCCAACACCATCTCCAGCGTCTGGGCGGAGAAAATTGCCGGACAGTTATACTTTTCATCATACTGGGTGAGGGTGACGAAGTGGACCTTCGGCGTAACTTCCCGGTCGAAGCCATTGAAGTCCGGATAAAGAAACGCTTCTGACAACTCGCGGGCACGGTCCGAGCGGAAGTTGAAGAAAAGGATCACATCGCCGTCACGCACGCGCTGGGTGTCGGACTCGATGAAAGTCATGGCGGGCATGAATTCATCGGTTTTATCCAATCGATAATAATCCGCCACGGCCTCGCTGGCGAGTACATCGCGTTTTTCGCCTTTGCCCAGGACGATGGCATCCCAAGCGAGTTTCACGCGGTCCCAGCGTTTATCGCGGTCCATCGCGAAGTAGCGCCCGATGACGGTGGCGACGTGCGCTCCGCATTTGGCAGCCTCGTCCTCGACTTTGGAGAGATACCCCTGGCCGCCGGTGGGTGAAGTGTCGCGGCCATCGGTGATGGCATGGATGAAGATATCTGTCACTCCAGCCTTTTTAGCCAATTTCACCATCGCGATGAGTTGGTCCTCGTGGCTGTGCACGCCGCCATCGGACACAAGACCGATGAAGTGGAGGCGGCTGGATTTGGATTTTTCGAGGGCCTCGGCGAAGACAGGATTTTTGCCCAAGGTTCCGTCTGCGATGGATTTATTGATCCGGGTGAGATCCTGATAGACGATGCGGCCTGCGCCGAGATTGAGGTGGCCGACTTCGGAATTGCCCATCTGGCCTGGTGGCAGGCCCACATCGAGGCCGGAAGCACTGAGGAAACCTTTCGGGTATTTTTCAAACATCACTTCGTGGAAAGGAGTCTTCGCCAGCAAGGTGGCATTGCCGTCTTTGACAGCGGATTTTTTGCCTCCGGGGTTTACGCCCCAGCCGTCGCGAATGATGAGCACTACAGGTTTCTTAGCCATGACGAAGCGGGTTTAGCGGCCTGAGGAAAGCCGGGCAAGCCTTTGGAATAGATAATTTTGGCGGCGGTGCGCACTTCCCGCCATTTTCTGCTCATGAGTTTTGATCACTTGGGAATCGGTTTGCACCACCGACCTAGCCAGCTTACAAATGCTCCACACGCCATGCCAGATAAACCATTTTTCTACCAAGACCCCTTCCCTCTGGGCCCGGATACCACTGAATATGAGTTATTGACCACCGAGCATGTGAGTCTCTCGGAATTCGAGGGAAAACCGATTCTGAAAGTCGCTCCGGAAGGTCTCACTTTACTGGCCGCAGAAGCGATCAAGGCAATCAATTTCACCTTGCGTGCCTCGCACCTCGCCCAAGTCGCGGCGATCCTTGATGACCCGGAGGCCTCGGAAAACGACCGGATGGTGGCACTCATGCTTTTGAAGAATGCGGAGATTGCTTCACACGGTATCCTGCCGTTTTGCCAAGACACCGGCACCGCCACCATCATCGGGAAAAAGGGCCAACAAGTCTGGACCGAGGGCGATGATGCCGAACCACTTTCCCGGGGAATCTATCAGACTTATGTAAAGGAAAACCTCCGCTATTCACAAACGGCCCCGCTCACGATGTATGACGAGGTGAACACCAAGACAAACCTCCCCGCCCAGATCGATCTCTACGCCACCGAGGGCGCTGCCTATAAATTTCTCTTCGTCAGCAAAGGCGGCGGCTCGGCGAATAAGACCTTTCTCTATCAAGAAACCAAAGCCCTGCTCAATCCCACCCGGCTCAAGGAATTCTGCATGGAAAAAATGCGCTCGCTCGGCACCGCTGCCTGCCCGCCGTATCACCTCGCATTTGTCATCGGCGGCACTTCCGCAGAAAACTGCCTCAAGACCGTGAAGCTCACATCTACGCGTTACTACGATTCTCTTCCCACCTCCGGCAACGAGCACGGGCAAGCGTTCCGTGACATCGAGCTGGAAAAGGAACTGCTCGTCATGGCCCGCGAAGTGGGGATCGGCGCGCAATTCGGCGGAAAATACTTTGCGCTCGATGTCCGCGTCGTCCGGCTGCCGCGCCATGGCGCGTCGTGCCCGGTGGGGATCGGAGTATCCTGTTCGGCAGACCGCCAGGCGAAGGCGAAGATCACCAAAGACGGGATTTTCATGGAGGTGTTGGAAAAAAATCCGGGGCGCTTCATTCCAGATAAATACCGCGATTGGAAATTCAAAGGTGTGCCGGTCAATCTGGACCTCGGGATGGAAGAAACGCTCAAGACGCTTTCAAAATACCCCGTTACCACCGCCCTCGCCCTCACCGGAACCATCATCGTCGCACGGGACATTGCCCACGCGAAGCTCAAAGAGATCCTTGATGAAACCGGCTCCTTACCCGACTATTTAAAACAATATCCCGTCTATTACGCCGGCCCCGCCAAGACACCCGCAGGATTACCCTCGGGTTCATTCGGCCCGACCACTGCCGGACGCATGGATGGATATGTGGATCTTTTCCAATCCCACGGCGGCTCGATGGTCATGCTGGCCAAGGGTAATCGCTCGCAACAAGTGACCGACGCCTGCAAAAAGCACGGCGGCTTCTACCTCGGCTCCGCCGGTGGGCCTGCCGCCTTGCTCGCACAAGATCACATCCGCTCACAGGAGGTCGTTGCATTTCCAGAGCTGGGAATGGAAGCCGTTTGGAAAATCACTGTGGAAAACTTCCCCGCATTCATCCTCGTCGATAACAAAGGTCACGACTTTTTCACGTCCCTCAACACTTGCCCCGTCTGCCATTGAGCGCTGCTTTGAAAGATCCTGAGTTCTTTTCCGGTAAATGCGTTGCATGGGGCGGGGAGTGCGCCTAGACTCCCACCCAACAACCAAACAATTATATGGGACCTATTGGAATGCCGGAAATGATCATGATTTTCATCGTGATCCTACTGCTCTTCGGAGCAAAAAAATTACCAGAACTCGCCCGTGGAATCGGTAAAAGCATGGGAGAATTCAAGAAAGCACGCGAGGATTTCGAACATGAAATCACTCGCTCCGAGACTGAAACCCGCGTCAAGGAAGTCCCCGGCAAAGAGCCTCGTGAGTCTTAACGCGGTGCGATTCCCAGCTATCGTATCATCGATTAATACTGCAACCCCAAGGTCACTTGGGGTTGTTTTGTGTGCATTCGTCGGCCTTTCCTTCACTTCTTGCGACAGGAAAGAGTCCAGCCCGGATTGGAATCCTCCAGCAAATCAAGCCACCTCAGAGGCCCCGTCCGCTTCGGTCGCCAGCGTCCCCTTTGTCTCCACCCTCGCGGTCGAGAAAGTCGCCGAAACCCCCGCCGCCATCCCTTCAGCTGAAGCGCCATCTACCGAAGGCCTCCGTTTCATGGCTTACAACGTGGAAAACTGGCTTACCATGGACCGCTATGTGGAGCGGAAAAACCTGAAAGGCGCACCCAAGCCAGATTCGGAAAAAGCCGCCGCCATCGCCCTCATGGCCCGCCATTCCCCTGATATCATCGGCCTGTGTGAGATCGGCACCGCAGAAGACCTCGCGGAAGTTCAGGAGAAACTCAAAGCCGCTGGCCTAGATTTACCCCACCTCCACTACACCGGCGGCTCGGATGCCGTCCGCCACCTCGGTATCCTCTCACGCTTCCCCATCACCGCCACCGCCAAGCCCGCCGTGGTGGATTATCAATTGGACGGCAAAGCCCACTCCATCGGCAGGGGAATTCTCGATGCCACCATCACGGTCCGCGCGAAATCCTACCGCTTCATCGGCGTGCATCTGAAGTCCAAGCGCGAAACCGACGTCGGCGATCAAGCCGCGATGCGCCTCAATGAAGCCCGGCTGCTCCGCCGCCACATCGATAGCCTGTTTGCCACCGATGCAGATGCCCGCCTCGTCGTCTATGGCGATTTGAATGACACCCGCGCCACTCCCGCCATCAAAGCCATCACCGGGAAATTCAATGCTCCCACCTATCTCACCGCCATCCCTGCACAAGACTCCGCAAAAACCGCATGGACCCACCATTGGGCGATCAACGATATTTACTCACGGATCGACTTCATCATGGTCAGCCCGGCCTTGAAACCTGAGGTGGATTTCCCTGCCGCAAAAATCATCGACGATGCGGACTGGAGCCGAGCCTCCGATCACCGCGCGATCCTCGCCATTTTTCGCTAACGCAATTCTCTTGCAAACATTGCGAACTAGCGCAAGTTCCGGCATGTTTCGTGTGTTCCTCGCCGCCACCTTTCTCAGTTTCCTTTCGGCCTCGGCAGCCGAATTGAAAATCGCAGTCCTGCACCCGTTGCTCGTAGGCCTTGCCCGGGAAATCGGCGGGGACAAAGTGGAAGTCGTCGATCTGATAGGCTCCAACGGCGACCCTCATCATTTCCAGCCGCACATTGATGATCTGAAAAAAGCCGAAGGCGCCTCGCTCTATCTCGTCGCCGGCATGGGCCTTGAAAGCTACCTGCCCAAGCTCAAGGAAATCATCTCGAAGGAAGCGAAAGTCCTCGAGGTCGGAGAAACGCTTCCTGCGCTGGACGGTGCCTGTGATCACGAGGGCCACGACCACGATTCCCACGGACATGAACTCGATCCCCATTGGTGGCATTCCATCGACCTCTTCCGCCGCGCCACTACGATCGTCGCCACCGCCATGGCGGAGGCCTCCCCGGAGAACGCCGCTCTCTATCGAAAAAACGCCACCGCCTACCGCACCAAGCTCGACGATCTCGAACGCTGGACCAAACGCGAGATCGCCAAAATCCCTCGTGAAAAACGCCATCTCGCCACCGCCCACGCCGCCTTCAATTACTTTTGCAAGGACTACGGCTTCACCCCCCATCCGCTCCAAGGCATCAATCGCGAACAAATGCCCGATCCCAAGCGCCTCGCAAAACTCGTGGCCGATCTAAAGAAAAACCAGGTCGGCGCGATTTTTCCTGAAAAGGAATCCAACCCGAAAACCCTGCAAACGCTCACCCACGATACCGGCATCCGACTTGGCGAACCGCTCATCGCCGATGGCGCAGGCACCACCGATTACGAAACCATGGTGCGCCACAACGTTACCGCCATCGTCAAAGCGCTCGCCGAGTGAGCGTCGCGGTGGCACCAGCCTTTGGCCTGAGGTGGGCATCACCGCTTTGGGTGGCGAAATGGCCTGTGATGTTTCCGCCGGGATCAGGATGTCTGAGTTTGATCCGCTGGAGATTTCTGTGGGTCTTTTATCACTAGGTGGGCCCGCAGGGATTTGAACCCTGGACCAAGGGATTATGAGTCCCCTGCTCTAACCGCTGAGCTACAGGCCCCGTGCAACGGGGTGGGGACTATGTCAGCTGGAATTCATGCGGCAAGCGCCATCCTCAGCTATTTGAAATGACGGATCTCCCTTTATCCGAATGGAGGCTCCGGGCATGGCACCCGCCTTTGGATTGGGCTGGGCACCACCGCTTCCGCATGGGCTGCGGTCGTGTGAGGTGGCGTTGGAAACTCCAAATTCTCTTTCCATCGCTTCCAAGGATCGATGTGTCCGGCTCCCTTCAAGCCAGGAGATTTCCAGAATTTCCAAATTTCCGGTGGACAAGCTGGTCGCTGGAAGCTACCCAAATCGCCTCTCGAGACGGGTGTTCCGGCATTCGCACACTGGCAGTGTAGCTCAGCGGTAGAGCAGAGGACTCATAAGCCTTTGGTCGGCGGTTCAAATCCGCCCCCTGCCACCATTTTCGCCCCCCTCCCCCCAGTCGCTGAAATTCCAGCAAGATTGGATTTGGGGAATCCGCCATCGCTCCCTAGTCTCCCGGCGTGGCTGCTGGGAA
>JBBRIB010000148.1:0-6932 GCA_038221745.1 Verrucomicrobiales bacterium | reverse complement strand
TGGCAGTGGCGTGATTGAGGCCGGTTGCAAAACCGTAATCGGGCAACGTCTCAAACAATCCGGCATGTTCTGGAGCAGCACTGGCGCGGAGAATATTCTGGGCGTGCGTTGCCTCATCAAAAGCCCACACTTCCACGCCGCCCTATCATCGAAGCCCGGCAGGCCAAAGCCCGCCGCTGGAAAGTCGCCTCATGACTTTATTGTCATGCACCCGAGATGGGGCATCGGCGCGGATTCCGTTATGGGGTGTACCCCTACCTTTATGGAAATTAGGATCATGGTAGCGTGCGGCATCCATGAGTTCAGTGTTTACCATGCATCCCCTCCCCTTCTTTTCTCTCCTGCTTATTTGTGTGTCTGATGCGGGCTGCGGGAAGAAATCCGTAGCAAAACCACCGGAGATACCACCCGCAGCGGTGACATTCATCGTCGTGGGCGAGGAAGACGTATCGATTACCCGTGAATTGCCGGGTCGTATCGATGCGTTTCGCGTTGCGGAAATCCGGGCCAGGGTGCCGGGAATACTGTTAGAGAAAACTTTCAAAGAGGGCGAGGATGTAAAAGCGGATACCCTGCTTTTCAAAATTGATTCCGCACCGCTCCGGGCGGCAAACGATAGCGCCAAGGCGAATCTTGCCCGTGCCGAGGCGAATTTTCAAAAAGCTGAAAATCAGGTGCGTCGTTACCGAGAACTGATCGCACTTGATGCCGTCAGCAAACAGGAGGCGGATAATTCGGAATCCGCGACAACGATAGCCGCCGCAGAAGTGCTCTCAGCGAAGGCCGAATTAGCCGCCACCGGGTTGAGCCTTGACTATGCCACGGTGGTTGCACCGATTTCGGGTAGAATCGGCAAAGCGGATGTCACGGAAGGCGCACTCGTCGGCCAAGGCAGTGCTACACGGTTGGCAGTCATTCAGCAGCTCGATCCGATCTACTTCGACTTCACCCAATCCAGCTCAGACCTCATTGCTTTGAAAAAATCACAAAAGGAAAAAGGGAATGTGACGTTATTGTTGGATGATGGCAACGATTATGAACACCCGGGGCGCTTGCTGTTTTCAGAAGCCTCGGTGGATGAAACAACCGGCATGGTCTCGCTCCGGGCGGAGTTCCCGAATCCGAATCGGGATCTCCTGCCGGGAATGTTCGCCAGAGCCCGCGTCATCCAAGCGGTCCGGGAAAATGCCATCACGGTTCCCCAACGCGCCGTCACTCGTGGGGCGGGTGGCGCGGGAAATGTGATGGTGATCGATGAATCAAATCTCGCCCAAGCAAGGACGATCCAAACCGGTGAAGCCATCGGTGACAAATGGATCGTCACCTCAGGCTTGAAGGCTGGTGAAAAAGTCATCATCGAGGGGTTGCTCAAAGCCCGGCCCGGTGCCGCCGTCGTCCCGGAACCGTTTTCACCCGCCACGAAGGAGGCCGCGCCCACCGCGGCCAAAGCAAAGTAATTATAATCACTCATGGCCAGTTTCTTCATTGATCGCCCGGTGTTTGCGTGGGTGCTTTCCATTTTAATCTGCGTCCTGGGCGGGATCGCCATCACCGGTCTTCCCGTGGCGCAATACCCCAGTGTGGCCCCGCCCTCGATCTCGATCACGGCAAACTACGCAGGCGCCTCGGCGGAAACCTTGAGTGATACGGTGACTTCCGTGATCGAGCAACAACTCAACGGAATCGATAACCTGCTCTACATGTCTTCCGCCAGCGATGCGAATGGCAATGCCATCATCACGCTCTATTTCAAGCCTGGAACGAATCCGGACGTGGCCCAGGTGCAGGTGCAGAATAAAGTGCAGCTCGCAACGCCCAGCTTACCCCAAACCGTCCAGCAACAAGGGGTGGTGGTGGCCAAGGCGACCCGGAATTATATGATGTTCATCGCCCTTTCCTCGGCAGACGAAAGCATGGATGCCATCAGCTTGGGAAACTATCTGGCCTCCAGCGTGTTGGATCCGATTCGGCGGGTGGCAGGTGTCGGCGAGGTGATCCAATTCGGTACACAAAACGCGATGCGTGTCTGGCTCGATCCCGATAAGCTCGTGAGTTTCAATTTGACACCCTCCGATGTTTCCGCCGCCATCCAAGCTCAGAATACCCAGGTGCCCGTCGGCCAGCTCGGGCAACTTCCCGCAGTGAAGGACCAACAACTCAATGTGATTCTACAGGGCCGCGCGACGCTCCGTGAGGTGGATGAGTTTGAAAAAATCGTCCTCCGGGTGAACGCTGATGGCTCACGGGTCCGTCTTCAGGACGTCGCCCGCGTCGAGCTGGGTGGTCAGGATTATTCGATCAAGGCCCGCATCGATGGCAAGCCTGCGAGTGCGGCGGCGGTCAAGCTTTCGCCCACGGCGAACGCTCTCGACACTGCCGACGCGGTGCGGAAAGAAGTGGAGCGACTGAAGGAATTTTTCCCGCCCGGAGTGATCGTCACCTACCCGTTGGATACTTCCGTGTTTGTTGAAATTTCCGTGAACGAAGTTCTCAAGACGCTGGTGGAAGCAATCATCCTGGTTTTCCTGGTGATGTATCTTTTCCTACAAAACGTCCGTGCCACCCTGATCCCGACCTTGGTGGTTCCCGTGGCGTTGTTAGGCACATGCGGGATTCTAGCCGCCTTCGGATTTTCCATCAATGTGCTGACGATGTTCGGCATGGTCCTCGCCATCGGCATCCTGGTGGACGATGCCATCGTGGTGGTCGAAAACGTCGAGCGGATCATGAGCGAGGAGGGTCTTCCCGCGAAGGAAGCGACGCAAAAAGCCATGGGCCAGATCACCAGCGCACTGATCGGCATCACTCTCGTGCTGACGGCGGTTTTCATTCCAATGGCGTTTTTCGGAGGCTCGGTAGGGACGATTTACCGGCAGTTCACCGTGTCCATGGTGTCGTGCATGCTGTTCTCCGTATTTCTCGCACTTTCACTCACCCCGGCGCTTTGCGGATCACTTCTCAAACAAGTGGATGCCGGGCATCACCATGCGAAACGCGGTTTTTTCGGTTGGTTCAATCGCTCGTTCGATGCACTGACGAATCGTTACCAACGCATCGTTGGCGGGCTGGTGAAGCGAACTTTGATCGGTATGATTACCCTCGTGGGTATTATGTTTTTGGTAGTGATACTTTACCGGAAAATGCCGTCCGCCTTTCTTCCGGAAGAAGACCAGGGCTATTTCCTGACGCTCATCTCACTGCCTGTTGGAGCAACCGATGCAAGGACTGGCGAGGTTTTGCTGAAGGTCGAGGAA
Source organism: Verrucomicrobiales bacterium (assembly GCA_038221745.1). Taxonomy (GTDB): domain Bacteria; phylum Verrucomicrobiota; class Verrucomicrobiia; order Verrucomicrobiales; family Akkermansiaceae; genus Luteolibacter. Next base: position 3,678 of record JBBRIB010000148.1, on the reverse strand, counting down.
TATCTGGCAAAACAGCCGGAAATCGAACACTACTTCACTGTCGCGGGATTCAGTTTCGCGGGCCGTGCGCAGAATTCCGCCCTCGCATTCATTCGGCTCAAGCCATGGGAAGAGCGCAAGGATAAGGGAAATCGTGCGCAAGCCGTGATCCAACGCGCCCTGATGGGACTTGGCGGCATCAAGGACGCGATTGTTTTTTCCGTGAATCCACCTGCCATTCCCGAGCTGGGAAATTCATCGGGATTCGATTTCTGGCTGCAAGACATAGGAGGGGTGGGCCATGAGGCGCTCATGGCAGCAAGCGGCAAGCTCCTGGGCATGGCGGAGAAAAATCCAGCACTGATGCAAGTCCGGCCGCAAGGTCTGGCTGATGCCGCGCAGATGAAAATCGAGTTAGATCAAGACAAGGCCAGCGCGCTTGGCATCTCGCTGGCAGATGTGAACTCTACGATGCAGACCGCCTTCGGTTCAAGTTACGTGAATAACTTCGTCAACGGCCCACGAGTCCAGCGGGTGATCGTGCAATTGGACGCGAAGTTCCGCATGACACCGGAAGATCTCGGGAAAGTTTACGTCCGTAACAAAAGCGGCGGGATGGTGCCGCTTTCCTCATTCACCGGCACGAACTGGTCCTTCGGCTCTCCGCAGCTACAGCGTTACAACGGCATTCCTGCCGTCAACATCGTAGGCACCGCCGCGCCCGGACTCAGCTCGGGTGAGGCGATGATGGAGATGGAAAAAATGGCGGCCCAGCTCCCGCGCGGCGTTGGATTTTCATGGAGTGGACAATCGCTCGAAGAACGGATTTCCGGCAATCAAGCCCCGCTCCTCTATGGCATCTCCTTGTTGATCGTCTTCCTCTGCCTGGCCGCGCTTTATGAAAGTTGGTCCATCCCGGTTGCCGTCATCATGGTGGTGCCGCTTGGGATTCTTGGCGCACTCGCCGCAGCCACTTTCCGCGAACTGCCGAACGATGTTTACTTTAAAGTGGGCCTGCTCACGACCGTCGGCCTCTCAACGAAGAACGCGATCCTCATCATCGAATTCGCACTGGATCTCCAGAAGGAGGGAAAGGGCCTGATCGAGGCGATCCTCGCAGCGGTGAAACTCCGGTTGCGTCCGATTCTAATGACATCCATGGCTTTCATTCTTGGCGTGACACCGCTCGTCATCAGCACCGGAGCCGGATCCGCCAGCCAGAATGCGATCGGCACCGGAGTGGCTGGCGGGATGATTTCCGGCACTATCCTCGCGATATTCCTCGTCCCCGTTTTCTTCGTCGTGGTGAGTAAAACCGTCGCTCGCTTCACTGGCGGAAAATCCCCGGAAAATGAAATCCACCATGCGTAGCCCATCCATCATCATCGTCGCATTGGCTGGCTTCACCGGAGCCTGCTCGCTCACGCCGGCGCTCGATGCGCTTTCCTCACCCGTCGCCTCCAGGTTTCCTGGCAAGACCGGCGGTGAGGTTTCCGCGGACATCGCATGGCAAAAATTCTTCGCCGATCCGCGGCTGAGAAAACTCGTGGAAACCGCCCTCGCAAACAACCGGGACCTGCGAATCGCCGCACTCAACGTCGAGCAATCTCGTGCGCAATACGCGATTTCCCGCAGCGATCTTTTCCCCGCCATCAACGCGACCGGCACCGCGGAGAGAAGACGCGGCCTCGGTGCGCCGGGGCAGGACGCAGCATCACTTACTACCGGTTCCTACTCCGTTTCCGTAGGACTCGTGGCGTATGAGCTGGACCTTTTCGGGCGGATTCGCAGTTTGAACAATGCAGCGTTACAAACCTATTTCGCCAGTGACTCCGCCCGCAACAGCGCACAGATTTCACTTGTTGCAGAAGTCGCCAACCAATATCTCACCGAACGCGCACTCCTGGAACAAGCGGCACTCTCCCAGCAAACTTACGATGGCTTCAACGTCGCCTACGACATCATGCGAAAGCGTTTCGACAAAGGCATCGTTTCCCAGCTCGAACTCAGCTCCATGGAAATCCAGCGCCAAACCGCCCGCGCTGACCTCGCCACCTTCCGCCAACGCATCACGGAAGTGAACAACTCACTCGTTTTCCTCGCCGGTGGCTCACTCCCTGCCAGCCTTCCAAAAGGTCGATCACTGGATCAAGTCATCGTCTCCGAGGTCAGGGCCGGAGTGTCATCTGATCTGCTCTTTCGCCGGCCCGACATTCGGGAAGCAGAACATCAGCTCCGCGCCGCCAATGCGAACATCGGGGCCGCTCGTGCCGCGCTGTTTCCCAGCATCACCCTCACCGCCGACAGTGGAACCGCCAGCCGCAGCCTCTCGAATCTCTTCGCAAACGGCACCGGGAGCTGGCTCTTCGCGCCACAGTTGAACATTCCCATCTTCCAAGGTGGTCGGAATATCGCAAACCTCAAGGCCGCTGGAGTCGGTAAGGACATCGGTATTGCAAACTATGAGAAATCGATCCAAACAGGTTTCCGCGAAGTCGCCGATAGCCTCGCCGCACGCAGTGGCCTCGCTGAGCGGATCGCCGCTACAGAATCACTCGTTGCCGCCCAGCAAAAACGCACCGACCTCGCCACCGCCCGCTATTCCGCCGGGCTGGACGGCTATTTCGAAGTTCTCACCGCGACGCTCGATCTCTACAACAGCCGCCAGAAACTGATCCAACTCCGGCTCACCGGCTTTATCAACTCGGTCAATCTCTACAAAGCCCTCGGCGGCGGCTGGTAAACAAAAATTCTTATGAAAACCATCATCATGATCCTTCCTTGCTTAATCATTTCATGCGGTGTCCCAAACAACATCGTTCCCAGAAACGCCCACGAACGCAGGCTCTTCGGGCTTCTCCAAAAATTTGACCGTTTCGACTACGACGGAAATGGTAAATTAACCAAAGCCGAAGTCCGCCTAGGCATCAAGGAATCCAAAGTGAAAGGAGTCACTGAAAAAAACATCACCCGAACCTTCACAAACTATGATGATGACCGCGACGGTAGCATCTCCTTCGGCGAAGCTCAGAAAGCGATGCGCGACGAATTCGGAAGTGATCGCCCGCCTATCCCTTAGCTTTTTTCAACTCCCCTGCCAAGCCCACTCGGGTGGCTCGTGGATTCACCATTCCGGCAACGTTGATCATCCCTGCGATGAATGCCAGCACCCAGGCCCCTGACCAGACCCAGCGGGGTAGTTTTGTAATCATCGTTTTGGATCCATAGCTTCGAGAAACCTGTCAGGTTGGTATTTTCCTGATAACGGCAGTTCGTCACCTGAAAAACTTAGTTCGCATGAGGACTGGTTCATGTTAATTCTGATAGGTGTATTTGGCGTCGTCGTTCCTTTATTGAAGTCTATATGCCATTTTATGTTGGAAGAGTTTAGGAAAGGCGCTGGCGGCGCTGGCGTAAACCGGGTTATTTTTGGCCTAGCCGGGCAGCCAGCCAAAGACTTGTCCCACGCTAAGCCAGGAGACCAGACCCCAGATGACAATTAGACTGCTGAGCGCCATGAAGAGCGTTTTCGCCCGCAACAGGCCGGCTAGAATGCGTGGGTAGAAATGCACGAACGTCATCATGACGAGCAACAGTCCACCGACCGTGAGCAACACGAAGAGGATGTTACGGATGGGCACGTCGGGGCCGAGCGGAGCCCATGTGCCCATCCGTAACATCATCTTCGTGTTGCTCACG
>JBBRIB010000147.1:0-6952 GCA_038221745.1 Verrucomicrobiales bacterium | reverse complement strand
AAGTTTTGGCAGCAGTGGGGAATAGGCAGGTTCAATTTTCATGACGAGATAAGGTTCGCGTGGCTGGATGGGATCAGATGGGAGGTAAATTCTTAAAATTTGCTAGAATTGCTAACAAGTACGAAGAAATAATAAATCGTTTGCGCTAAGGAAAGGATTTTTTTGTGTCAAGAGCCGTCACAAAGCGATTTGCTTAAGTTTCCATTTGAGATGGTCCGATAAAAACCTGAGAACTTCGGGTTTTAAAGCTTCAAGGGTATCTTTCAAAGAAGGCACCCTGCCTGAAAATATTTTTTCAAACAGGGTGGGCTTTGGTGTGTTTTTGAGAAGATCTCTTAGCAGGAGTAGGGGGATTTCTTACTGGGTAGCCATTCGGGGTAGATCAGCACCACTCGTGGAGAGAATTTTTAGCCAAGTTGAGTGAGGTTTTTGGTAGTGAGAGATGCAGATTTTTTGTTTTATCAGAATTCAACGTTCGGCCCTAAAAGAGCCAAGGGTCGAGCAGGTTGAATTGTATGAAAGGGCGGCAAATTGACAGGTTGTCCGGACGCGCGCCCGGCGCTTCCACAGCTCTGGGATGCACCTCCGGGATGGCCAGGGCGGGCGTTACAGGCATCGTGTTTACTTGGCACAGCCCAATCCATCCATGACTCTCAAAAAAACGCCGATTCTGGGACAGGCTCTGACCAAAGAGCGGGAAAGTCAGAGAATCTCCCCGTTTGACTTGTCAGATGGAAGATCGACGGGCAGCGTTGCGGGCGATGAAGCGAGTGGTGATTCATACAGACGGCGGCTGCAAAGGAAACCCTGGTCCGGGGGGATTCGGTGCGGTTTTGGTGAGTGGAAAACATCGCAAGGAAATTTCGCAGGGCTATCGGCTGACGACGAACAACCGGATGGAACTGCGCGGCGCCATCGCGGCGCTGGAGTCCTTGAGCGAGCCGTGCGAAGTGGAACTGCACTCGGACTCGAAGTATCTGATCGATGCCATTTCGAAAAAATGGATCGATGGCTGGATCAAGCGCGGGTGGAAGAAAGCGGGCAAGGATCCGGTGAAGAATCAGGATCTGTGGCTGAAATTGTTAGAGGCAATGCGCGGACACCAAATCGATTGGTGCTGGGTGAAAGGGCATGCGGGACACAAGGAAAACGAACGCTGCGATGAGCTGGGGAATCTGGCGGTGGCAGGAAGGAATCTGATCGAGGACGTGGGATTCATGGCGGCCAAGAGCTAGATGAATGAGCGGGTGAAATTCGGATTGCGCAAACGCCTGGGGCTGTTTGGGGATTTGCACACCCGCTTCCTGCTCGATCATGCGCTGCGGGTGATGCCATGGTTTTTGGAACCCGTTCTCGCTGCGGTGTGGGTGTTTGTGTTTTTCATGATCGCAGGCAAACAACGGCGGGCGGTAGCGGGAAATCTGCAAGCACTGCACCCGCATTGGGGGCCATGGCGCGGGCGGCTGGGAGCATGGCAGGTGTTTTCGAACTTCGGCCTGACCTACGCGGACGGGCTGCGGTGCCAAACACAAACGGGTGGGGTGGATTGGGCGTTGGAGGGGATCGGTGCGATGGAGGATGTGGCAAACCGCAAGGAGGGATGTATCATACTAACAGCCCACATGGGGAACTATGATCTGGCAGCTCCTTTGTTTGCGGCGAGTTTCAAGCGGACGCTTTACGCCGTCCGGGCAGAAGAAAAGGAGCCGGAAACGCAGAAGGCGCGGGAAGAGGAGATTCGCAAGAAGGAGGAGGAGTATCCGCATTTCAAGACTCTCTACAATCGTGAGGGAAACTTGTTAGGCATCGAGCTGGCGAAGCTTCTCACCGAGGGGAATCTGGTGGCAGTGCAGGGAGACCGCGTGGTGTTCGATGTGACTCCGATGGAGGTGGAAGTGGAGCCGGGGCTGAAGATGCGATTGCCGAAGGGGCCGCTGTTTCTCGCGAGGGCGACGGGCGCACCGGTGTTTCCTTTGTTCATCGTCAGAGAAGGCTGGCGGCGCTATCGGGTGATCGTCCTGCCGGAAATGGAATTACCACCGCGCTCGCGGGGCGCGGATGAGGAGGCGGCGAAGATTTGGGCGGGCACGCTGTTAGAGGAATGCCGGAAGCATTGGAAACAGTGGTATGTGTTTGAGTCGATCTTTGTTAGAGTTTGAGAGGGCTTGGATTTTGAAATGGGGACGGTGTTTTGAATGAGTGGATGACGGATTTCTTTCGCCGGGGCATTGGCGATGCGGACAAGATGTCCGCACCCCTTTCATTATTAAGGCTCTTCTCGGTGCTTCGTGGAACAAAGGGGTTTCAAACCCCGTCTCCATATTGCGCGAATATCCACAAATCTTCGTGCGTGGCAGTATGGCTTGCTAAAAAACCGCCTAGGCACGAAGCCCAGGCGGTTTTTAATGACGTTTTATAATTCCGAGAAATTAACCTGCGGCCACCTCGACGGTGGACTCGGCAGCCTTTTTCTTGGCGACTTTTTTCGCGGGCTCGGCCTCTTCTGGAGCGGCTTCGGCAGCGGCGGCCACTTCTTCCACCGGCTCGTCAGACACCGGGCGATCCACCCACTCGATGATGGCCATCGGTGCGGAATCGCTCATGCGTGCGCCGAGCTTGGTGATGCGGCAGTAGCCACCTTGGCGAGCCTTGGAGGCGGGTGCGGTTTCTGCGAATAGCTTTTTCACGATGCTTTCCTGGCGAAGGAAAGCGATGGCTTGACGGCGGGAGTGCAGATCATCGCGCTTGGCGAGAGTGATCAGTTTTTCCGCGACCGGGCGAAGGGCCTTGGCCTTGCCGAAGGTGGTCTTGATGCGACCATGCTCGATAAGGTTACAGGCCAAGCCGGATAGCAAGGCGCGGCGTTGGGCGGCGTTGCGTTTAAGTTTTACTGTTTTGCTGCGATGTCTCATCGGGTGCTCCGTTTCTAGGTATGAATTAAATTAGTCGTCGAGGTTTTGGGCGATCAGATCGGCAAGGCCGACGGGTGCCTCGTCTTCCACTCCGAGGCGTGGGCCACGGGATGCGGCGGCAGGTCCGGAGAGCAAGGAAGCTTCGAAGGACATGCCCAGGCCAAGGCCGAGTTCGACGAGCTTGTCCTTGATCTCGTTGAGGGACTTTTTGCCGAAGTTGCGATACTTGAGCATTTCCGCTTCCGACTTCATCGCGAGTTGGCCCACCGAGGTGATATTCGCGTTGTTGAGGCAGTTTGCGGCACGCACCGAGAGTTCGATTTCGTTGACGGACATGTTGAGAAGCTTCTTGAGAGCAGCGTTTTCTTCGCTGGACTCGGCAGGTGCTTCTTCAAAGTCCACGGCGTTTTCGTCATAGTTGACGAAGACATCGAGGTGATGACGGAGAATGGCGGATGCCTGGAGCAGGGCATCCTGTGGGGAGATGCGGCCGTCAGTCCAGATATCGAGGACCAGTTTATCGAAATCGGTCATTTGCCCGACGCGGGTGGTTTCCACGGCATACTTGACGCGGGTGACAGGCGAGAAGATCGAATCGATGGCGATGACGCCGATGGGTTGATCCTTGCGCTTGTTTTCGTCACCAGTGGAGAAACCACGGCCTACGCGCACTTCGAATTCGCAATCGAACTTCACCTTCTTATCGAGGGTGCAAATGACTTGGTCCTTGTTGACGATGTCGTAAATATGATCCGGGATGATGTCTCCTGCGGTGATGACACCTTCCCTCTCCAACTTGATGGTGAGGATGCGCGGCTCTTTTTCGTGATGATTGAATTTGACCTTCTTGAGGTTCAGGACGATGTCCGTGACATCTTCCACCACGCCGGGAAGGCTTGAGAACTCATGCTGGACACCTGCGATGCGCACGGAGGTGATGGATGCACCTTCCAAAGAGGAAAGAAGCACGCGGCGGAGGGAGTTTCCGATGGTGTGGCCGTATCCACGCTCGAAGGGCTCGGCGGTGAATTGGGCGTAAGTCTCGGTGGCGGTTTCCTCGTTACGAACGAGGCGATTCGGTAGCTCGAAACGAGCGAGTTTGACTGCTGACATGTTATTTTTGGATGACCGGGTTACCCTCTTACGAGCGAGCCGCTCCGATGAAAGAAACGGCTAGAGGACCAACGGCGATTAGTTTTAGAAGCTCGCGGGGCGCGACTAAATGCCGGGTGCGGGCGGCTTGCAAAGCTATTTTTAGTCGGAAATACGAAAAATGCGTTGAAATTGGCGTAAATCCCAAAAAAAATGCTGGATCTTCTATCAGATCTGATGCATTTGTTACACGCAATCCACATCACTAATATGAAATCAAAGAAAAATCTAACAAGATTCACTTATGAAACAGCCGCCTTCGAAGGGTGGCGCTTGTGCATCAGCCGTGCCGGAACGACTTTCACCAAGTATTTTCCCGACAAAAAATACGGCGGGGGCGGCGTGAAGTCTCTCGCAGCTGCCGAGGCGGCGCTGGAGGAAATCAAAGCCATCATCGAAGCATCAAAACGCATTGAAGGAAAACTAGCACCAGCTACGATCAAAAAGGGTGAAAAAGTGCTGGCAGATGCGTAAAGCATCGGTAGCGAGGGTCGGTCAAGGCTTGCTCAAATCCATTTGCGAGCCTAGGGAATTCCCGCATGCCTGATCCTAAAGCGTCGATTATTCATTGGTTCCGCCGCGATCTGCGTATTTCGGATAATCTGGCCTTGGGCCACGCGGCGAAATCAGATTTACCCTTGGTTCCTGTTTATATCCTAAGCGATTGGAAAAAGAACCACAATTGGACTGGCCCGAACCGGCAGCATTTTTTGTGTGAGAGCCTCGCTTCCCTCTCGCGCAATCTTGAGACGCTGGGAGCCAGCCTCATCATCCGTCAGGGGAATGCCGTGAGCGCCCTCAGGGAGCTGATTCAAGAATCGGGAGCCGTGGAGCTGCATTACAATGAGGACCCGGACCCGTTTGGAAAAAACGTGGAGATCAAGGTCCAGGCATTGTGCAAGGAGCTCGGAGTGCGATGTGTGGGACATCACGATGCCGCACTACATCGCCCTGACGAAATCCTGACGTTGAGCGGCACTCCTTACCGCGTTTACACCCCCTTCAGTAAAAACTGGATTTCACTGTCCAAAAATTCACCCGTTTTAAAGCCTAAATCCCTCCGCCCGGCGCCTCCGCTCAAGACTCTTCCTCTTCCCACCGTGAAGACCTGGGGACTCAAGCTGCCAACAGCAGAACTCCGCATCGCTGGCGAGAAGGCTGCGCGTGAGCGCCTGAAGCAAGCGATTCACTCAAAAATCCACCTCTACTCGGATCAGCGGAATTTCCCTGCAATCGCCGGCACATCAAGGATCTCACAAGATTTGCGCTACGGTCTCGTCTCGATTCGCACGGTCTATGCCGAGGCGATGAAAGCGCATTCGACCGCTGATTTGAAAAGCCGCTCAAACATTGATATCTTTATCAAAGAGCTCGCATGGCGCGAGTTTTACTTTGCGATCCTCCACTTCTTCCCGAACGTTCTGGACGAAGAATTCAATGCCGACTGGCGAGGCCTGCCGTGGGATGAGCCGGGCGAGAGATTTGAGCTTTGGAAAGACGGTCGCACCGGCTTCCCGATTGTCGATGCCGGGATGCGTGAATTGAAAGCGACAGGTTTCATGCACAACCGTGTGCGCATGATCACGGCGATGTTTCTCACCAAAGATCTGCACATCGATTGGAAACAGGGCGAATCCTGGTTCATGCAAAACCTCGTCGATGGGGAAATCGGCTCAAACAACGGCGGCTGGCAATGGTCCGCCGGCACCGGGGCGGATGCAGCTCCCTATTTCCGCATTCAAAACCCATGGACGCAGACCGCACGCTACGATCCACAGGGAATTTACATCAAACGCTGGATTCCTGAATTGGCAAACGCCCACCCCGCACAGTTTCAAGAACCACCCAAGCCGGGGCTGCCGATTGCGAAAGGGTATCCCCTTCCCTGCGTCGATCACAAAACAGAGCGAGACCGCACTCTGGCGATTTTTAAAAAGCATCGCGAAAGAAGCCGCTAGATCCCGCCTCAGGCGAAGAGATCGGTGATGATCTTCGAAGGCTCCACACCGGTGAGTTTCTGATCAAGGCCTTGGAACTTGAAAGTGAGCTTGTGGTGATCCAACCCCAGGGAATGCAGGACGGTGGCGTGTAGGTCCCGGATATGCACCGGCTTATCCACGATGTTGTAGGACATTTCATCAGTCTCACCATAGACTTGGCCGCCTTTGATACCGCCGCCCGCCATCCAGATCGTGAAGCAGCGCGGGTGATGATCGCGGCCATAGTCGGTTTCGGTAAGTGCCCCTTGGCTGTAAACCGTGCGTCCGAATTCTCCGCCCCAGATGACCAGGGTATCTTCCAACATCCCCCGCTGTTTCAAATCCTGGATCAGTCCATAACATCCCTGGTCCACATCCTTGCACTGCGAGGCCAGGTCACGAGGGAGATCCGAATGCTGATCCCAGCCGCGGTGGAAAATTTGCACAAAGCGCACACCCCGCTCTAACAAGCGGCGGGACATCATCGCGGAGTTCGCGAAGGTGCCCCGCTTCTTACTATCCTCACCGTAGAGTGCGTAGGTGCTTTCAGACTCGCCAGATAGATCCGTGAGCTCTGGCACCGAAGCTTGCATGCGGAATGCCATTTCATATTGCTGCATGCGCGTTTGGATCTCGGGATCACCCACGGCCTCGAACGAATGTTGATTGAGTTGATTGAGCCCATCAAGCATGCTGCGCCTCATTTCCCGGGAGACTCCGGCAGCGTCTTTGAGGAAAAGCACTGGATCCCCCAATGATCTGAGCGCCACCCCCGCATGCTTACCCGCAAGAAAGCCGGAACCCCAAAGCCGCGAGGAAATGGCCTGCACGTTCGCGAACGGCGATGTGTGTGTGGCATGAAGCACCACGAATGATGGCAAATCCTTGTTCATGGAGCCTAGCCCGTAC